>WRCL01000033.1 GCA_009783975.1 Micrococcales bacterium | reverse complement strand
GGGCAACGCACGCAGCGCGGCCTCGTCGTCGGGGACCTGGCCGCCGTGGTGCTTCACGACAGCACAGGCAGCCGCGTGCAGGTTCAGGGCCCGGCGCGGGTACCCCAGGGTGCCCCACGCGCGCAGGACCTCGGCGACGTCGGCCCCAGCAAGGTCTGATGGGGCCGGCCACCGGACCATCCACTGGCGCCACACCGGTTCGACCCGGGCGACCGGGGTCTGCTGAGCCATCACCTCGCTGACCAGCACCCCCCAGCCGGTGCGGTCAGGTGACCGCCACGGCAGGTCCCGCGCATGGTCGCGGTACCAGTCGGTGAGCGTGTCCACCGCACCATCGTCGCGCACACCACCCGGACAATGGGGACGGTTCCTGTGTCTTGCCTGGTCGCGGCCCCGCGACCAGGCAAGACACAGGAACCGTCCCCATTGTCTTTGTCTGTCGTGGTCAGGGGGCGCCGGTGAACTCGAAGTGCCAGGGTTCGGGTTTGCTGCCTGTGGGCAACGACCAGCTGGGTTTGAGCCAGCCGTGCTCTTTGACGTGGTCGAGCATCCACTGGTGCTCAACGGTGCCCAGGCGTGCGGCCGGCCCCGACAGGTCCACGGCCAGACCGACACCATGCTTGGACGTACCTGGGTTGGCGCACAACGAACCTTTGGTCTCGCGGCACGCGATCTGCCCGGCCAGGCTCCGGTACGAGTCAGAGATGGCCAGGTCGTGGCCGAACCGTGCCCGGTACGACTGGTTGAGCGCGTCGAGCATCTCGGCGGCGTCACAGCGCAGGCGGACGTTGAGGTTGAACGCCGGGGCGCACATGGCTGAGGCGGGGATCTGGCCGTTGGAGTACCCGTCGAGGCTGTGCGCGTCAGCGCGCATCCGGGCGGCGCGGGTCTGGGAGGCTGCGGCGAGCGCCGCGGCGTGGGCAGCCTGGGCGTCGGCGACGGCCTGCTCGTAGGCCTCTTCCAGCTCGGCGGCGACCCGGTTGGCCTCGGCGGCAGCGGTGACCTCGGCCGTGGACTCGGCGAGCTGGTCGACGGCGGCCAACAACTCGCTCAACGGGTCGTCGTCCACGGTGACCTCGGGCAGCGCCTGCTTGACCTCGTCGATGACGGTCGGCACGACGTCGAGGATGACCGCGGCGTCGGCGACAGGGTCAGGCAGGGTCTGCGGGGTCGTCACCGGAAGGTCCACAGGTTCGCGGGCCGCGCGCACAGCTGGGGCGGCAGTCTCGACCGGTTCGGTGTCGGCGGTCTCGGCGACCACAGGGGCAGCGCGGACCTGTTCGACGAGGTCCTGGACCTGCGCGGACGCCTCGTCGAGGGCAGCCAGGGTCTCAGGGGGCACGGCGGCGCGCGCAGCGCTGGCCCTGACCGCCTCGGCCTTGTCGATCGCCACCTGCGCGCTGGCCGCGGCGGCCTCGCGCGCTGCGGCAACCTCTGCCAGCCGGGCGGCTTCGGCTGTGGCCTGTTCGCTGGCCTGCTCCTCGGCGACGAGGCGGACGGCGTCAGACCTGACCAGCCCAACGCTGCTCACCGCGATCGTCATGGCCAGGGCGATGACGACCGCAGCCCGGGCGGTGTGCACCCGGCGGGCGAACAGCCAGGTGACGCCATGGCTGGCAAGGACGGTGTCACGCAACCTGGTAAGCGGCCCGCCCACGCGCCCACGCAGGTCACGACATGTGCTGGCCACGGCGCGCGCCACAGGCGCGGCGGACCGTCCGGCCCACCGCGCAACGCGTCGAGTCGTCGAGTCGTGCACGTAGCGCTGATCGTCCGACGACCCCGTGACGATGAGTGCCACACGTCCGGTTCACCCTGATGCCATATGGTCTGCGCCGCGCTTGCCAGGGGTGTGCCCGTCCAGGGCAGAGCCGTTTGGGCGAGCACGCGCCATGGAGGTACAGCCTGACGACGCGCACGCCGATGCAGGTGGCGTCGGCTCCCCATCGCCATCGGGCCTTCGGGCCCGGGGAGCCGGCACCAGCTCCGGGGCGGTGCTGCGGCATGCGCTTCCAGCACTGGCGGTGACGGTGCCGGCACCTGCCCTGGGGCGCCGGACCCACCGGCGTGGGTCGGCGTCGGGCCAGGCCTTGGGCCGTGAGCACGCGTACGCTGGCGCCATGAGTGCCGTGGCCTGGCTGGTCGTCGCGGGGGTGGTCGCGCTGGCGGTGGCGTGGGTCGCGTTGGTCGTGCGCCGACGCCCTGGTGCGTCGTGGCCGGCCGAGGCCAGGCCGCAGGTCACGCCCCAGGTCGCGCAACGGTCGTGGACGCCACGGATCGCTTTCGTCATCAACCCGTCCAAACCCGACCACGCCGATGTGCAGGGCCGGCTGGCGCAGGTGTGCACCGAGCGGGAGCTGCCTGACCCGATGTGGCTGCCCACCACGGTGGCTGACCCAGGCTCCGGGCAGGCCCGCACAGCGCTGGCCGCGGGCGCTGACGTCGTCGTGGCGGTCGGCGGGGACGGGACGGTCCGCGCGGTCGCCCGCGAGCTGGTCGGCTCAGGTGTGCCGATGGGTCTGGTCCCCACAGGGACAGGGAACCTGCTGGCGCGCAACGTCGACATCCCGGTCGGCTACCCGGCTGAGGCCCTGCGGATCATCGTCGACGGCCATGACGCCCTCGTCGACGTCGGCTGGTTACGGGTCGACCGCTGGGGCCCGCGCAGCGACGCTCGCGGGGCTGTGACACCCAGCCCCCGGTCCCAGCCGCTCGCGACCGACGAGATGTTCGTCGTCATCGCTGGGCTCGGGTTTGACGCTGCGATGGTCGCTGACGCCGACGCCGGGCTCAAGGCGCGGGTCGGGTGGGTGGCGTACTTCCTGGCAGGGTTCCGCCACCTGCACGGGCGGCGCCACCAGGTGCAGGTCACACGCGACGACGGTGAACCGCAGACGGCGAATGTGCGTTCGGCGATGGTCGGCAACTGCGGGCGCCTGCCCGGAGGGTTCACGTTGCTGCCCGACGCGTTGCTCGACGACGGGTGGCTGGACATCGCCCTGGTCGACACCCGTGGCGGGCTCGCCGGGTGGGCCCAGCTGTTCGGCGAGGTCGTGCTCCAGGGCGCCGGCATGCGCACTGTGCTGCCGGCGAAGATCGGGCGGATCGACCACGCCCGTGCCCGCAAGATCCACCTGGAGGTCACCAGGTCGGCGACTGTGCAGGTCGACGGAGACACTGTCGGCGACGTCGCCGCACTGACGACATGGGTCGAACCCGCGGCGCTGCTCGTACGCGTGCCATAGCGGGCTGTCCGGTTTTCTCCGGTGCGCCCTGACGACGCGGTGCACCGTCGGGCCCGGACGCATGTGTGCGACAGGTGTGCGACAGGCCCGGTCACAGCGGGTGAGTCGCGACACGCTGGGCACGGTGCCCATCTGGTGAGATGCGCCGTCTGGATGACTGCATCACGACATATGACACTCCACCGTTTATGCTTGGTCGCGTAGTTGACCCGTTTCTGTCCGGATAGCGGGCGTTCTCCCCGGCGCCGGACAGACCCACGCCACCGGGGTTTGGTGACGGTTGATGGAGTTGGTCGCGATGACGCTGGTCGCGATTACTGCGGTCGTGGCGCGGTACGTGCCATCGGCCCGTCGTGACGCGGGAGTGTGTCGGTGACGCCCGTCCAGGGCGCGCCGGCTCCCAACGCGCCCACAACCGGCACCCGTGCGACTGTGGCCCTCGCCCACGACTACCTCACCCAGCGCGGTGGCGCCGAACGCGTCGTGATGATGATGGTCCAAGCGTTCCCAGACGCGGCGTTGCACACCGCCTTGTACCACCCGCACGGCACGTTCCCCGAGTTCGGACCGGTCGACGTGCGCCCTGGGCCCCTGAACCGGATCACGCTGCTGCGCCACAAGCACCGTCTGGCCCTGCCGCTGCTGGCGCCAGCCGTCTCACGGTGCACGATCGACGCGGACGTCGTGCTCGCCTCGTCCTCGGGGTGGGCCCACGGGTTCGGCACCGACGGGCGGATGGTCGTGTACTGCCACGCACCAGCCCGCTGGTTGTACCAGACACAGCGGTACCTGGGTGCGCACACGACCACACCGTACTCGCCGGTCCTGCTGGCCGAACGGGCGGTGCTCGCGCTGCTCGGCCCGGCCCTGCGACGCTGGGACAAACGTGCCGCAGCCCGCGCCGATGTGTACCTGGCCAACTCCTCGGTCACCGCCCGGATGGTCTACGAGGTGTACGGGCTGGCCGCCGAGGTCGTGCCTCCGCCGCCGGCCGTCCTGCCCGGCGGACCTGAGACCCCTGTCCCGGGCCTGGCACCAGGGTTCGGCCTGTGCGTGGCCCGGCTGCTGCCGTACAAGAACGTCGACCTGGTCATCGAGGCGGCCGGGGCGCTGGACGGGTTCGAGCTGGTGATCGTCGGTGACGGGCCTGACCGCGAACGGATCGCCGCGCTGGCCCGCCAGAGCGGGGTCCGGCTGTTCTCCGGTGTCCCTGACTCCCAGATGCGATGGTTGTACCGCAACGCCTCGGTGCTCGTCGCGGCGTCGTTCGAAGACTTCGGGCTGTCACCATTGGAGGCCAACGCCTTTGGCACCCCGGTGGTCGCGCTACGTGCCGGGGGGTACCTCGACACTGTCGTGGAGGCCAGCACCGGCACGTTCTTCGACGAGCTCACCGCGGCGGACATCGCTGCGGCGGTCGACCACGCCTCGCGCCAGCACTGGGACCCCCAGGTGCTCGCCGCCAGGGCCGCCGAGTTCGGCACAGACCGGTTCGTCGCGCGTCTGCGCGAGGTCGTCGACACGGTCGTGCGGTCGTGACCAGGCCGTTGCGTGTGGTCGTCGTGGACCACACCGCCGAACCCGGTGGGGCAGAGGTCGCCCTCGTACGGCTGCTGCGTGCGCTGGACCGTGAGCAGGCCGACGTGCGCGTCGTGCTGTTCAGCGCCGGCCCGCTCGTGGCCGAGCTGCGCGGGGCAGGTGTGCCAGTACGGGTCATGCCGTTGGCGGCCGACGTCACCAGCGTCGACAGGTACACCGCAGGGCACGCCTCGTGGGCGAACCTCGTGCGGGCTGTGCGGACCGTCCCGTTCGTCGTGCGTCTGGCCTGGTTGCTGCGCCGCTGCGGGGCTGACCTCGTCGTGACCACCTCGCTCAAGGCTGACCTGCTCGGCGGCACGGCGGCACGCCTGGCAGGGCGCCGCCTGGTCTGGCACCTGCACGACCGGATCGCCGAGGACTACCTGCCCGGTGCCATGGTCCGGTTGGTGCAGGCTGCCTCGCGGGTCTTGCCGCACCTGGTCATCGCCAACTCTGCTGCCACAGCCCAGACCGTCCCGGTGCGCTGCGAGGTCGTGCCCCCGCCGATCGATCCGGCGTGGGTGCTCGACCCAGCGGCCGTCGCAGCACGGCCCGGACCTGGCGAGCACCCGGTGGTCGGCCTGGTCGGGCGGATCAGCCCGACCAAAGGCCAACGTGAGTTCGTCCGCGCCGCTGCGATGGTCGCCGTCGACCACCGGCGTGCACAGTTCCGCATCATCGGCAGCCCGATGTTCGGCGCCGAGGAGTACGCCGCACAGGTCCGGGCCGAACAGGCGCAGGCCGAGCACGACGGCGCGCTGGCCCCTGGCCAGGTCCACTGGACCGGGTTCGTCACCGACCCCCGTGCCGAGCTGGACGGGCTCGACGTGCTCGTCCACGCCTCACCTGTGCCCGAGCCGTTCGGCCAGGTCATCGTCGAGGCGATGGTCCGGGGGGTGCCTGTGGTCGCCACCCGCGCCGGCGGTGCTGTGCAGATCGTCGCCCCTGATGACGAGGACCCTCTGGGTGTCCTTGTCGCCCCCGGTGACGCGCGCGCCCTGGCTGACGCGATCACGTTGGTGCTCGACGACCCCGACGCTGCCCGCACCTGCGCACACGCTGCGCGCACGAGCGCGGCACGCCGGTTCGACGCCGCCAGCGCCGCCGCACGGGTGACCAGCGTGTGGAATCGTGCGACAAGTGCCCACACCGGCACAATCTGGACCGATCGTGCGGCAGGATGGTCCCTGTGACACTGCGGGAGTTCTGGGGCCTGGTCCTGTTCAGCAAGTGGCTCCTCGTCGCGCTGACGTTCGTCGGGTTCGGCGGCGGGCTCTTCTACGCCTGGTGGTCGGTGCCGACGTACTCGGCGCAGACCGTCGTGCGGTACACATCGCCTGACGAGCTGCTCAAGTACGGCGTGACGATCAACCCCGACCCGTACGTCATCCAGTCCACGACCGTGCAGAACAAGATCAAGGCAGCCATGGTCGACGGTCGCAGCCTGCGCGAGGTCAAAGCAGACGAGGGCGAGGCGCCGAACACGGTCGTCATCACCGCCTACGCCACGTCACGTACCGACGTGCGGACCGCCGCGAACGCCGCCGCGAGCGAGTACATCGCTGAGCTGAAGCGCCAGTATGACGACTCGGTGACGATCCAGCAGGCCCAGGCGGCCGAGCTCTTGCGGTCCATGCCGGTCGACCCTGGGGTGGACGACCCCGCCGCGTCGGCCGAGTACGACGCGCTCATGGCCCAGTACCGTGCGCTGAGCAGCCAGATCGCCGCGGCCAAGGTCGCACCGGACCCGGCGTCGGTACGTACCGCCGCGGTGAAGTCCACGTTGAGCTCGATCCCCTCAGCAGTCATGGTCGCGGTCGGGGCGCTGCTCGGCGCGTTCATCGGGGTGGCTGGTGCGGTCGTGCGCAACGCGCTGGACACCAAGCTGCACTCGACTGCGTCGGTCGCCCGGATCGGAGAGACGTCTCTGGGTGTGCTGTCCGACGTGGGACGTAACGCCAGGGCTTCGGAGGAAGACAACGAGCGTCTTCCGGTGGCCGGGCGCACCGCCAACGCCTTCACCCAGTCCATCCGCGAGCTGCGCACCGCCTTGCAGGCGACGATGACCTACACCGACGGGTCGATGCTCGTCGTCACCTCTGTCGAGCCGGGGGTTCCCAGCGGGTTCATCACCGCGAACCTCGCCGCGTCGTTCGCGCTCAGCGGGCGCCGGGTGATCGTCGTGTCTGGTGACCTGCGCCAGCCAACCTTGAACTTGCTGCTCATGCCCGACGGACGGCCCCGCCCCGACCCGTCAGGCACAGTGCCGACCCGTGTGCCGAACCTGCGCCAGGTCCTGCCGTTGCACACCCCGCTCGACCCTGCCGACTACCTGGCGACCGCACAGGTGCGTGAACGTCTGGACGACCTGCGCGCCAGCGCCGACCTGCTCGTCATGGACGCCCCACCGGTCCTCGTCGCCGCCGACGCAGCGATCGTCTCGGCCTACGCCGATGCGACGCTGCTCATCGCCGCCGAAGGCACGACCAGGCTCAACGCCGTCGAAGAGGCCCTGACACGGCTCCGTGCTGCTGGCGGACGTCCCCTGGGTGTGGTCGTCGCGTCCGACCAGGTGCGCGGGGGGTACCAGGCTGAGTACTCCTACTCCAGCGACGCCGGACACACGACCTGGTCAGGGCCGTCGTTGTCCTCGCAGTACGACTCAACAGCGACGTCGAGCCTGCCGGCCCAGCACCTGCTGCCCTAAGGTCATGTGCGCAGCCCGGGCACACATCGCGGCGCTGGCCTCCCTCGAAAGACCTCCAGTCGTCCAGCGGTCAGCCGCCTTGCGCTGCACGCACCTGCGACCACGCACATGACCAGGTTATTGATCGGCGAGCCCTAACCACCAACGCCGACGGTGCGGACGACGTCCAGCGTCGTCCGCACCGTCCGCGACGTGCTCGCCGGCGGCTACCCGCCAGTGCGCTGCCGTAGCCGCACGACCCGGGCCAGGACCAGCCCTGTCCCGCCGACGAGCAAGACCACACCCAGCACCGCTGCGGCCAGGGTGTTCGCCCCAGTGCTCTCCAGCATCGGAGGGAGCTGGGGTGCCGGCGGCGTCACCGGTGGTGGTGGCGGCGGCCCCTCTTCGACCACAGGAGGCTCCGGCGGCGGCGGGGGGTCCTCACCTGGCGGTGGAGGCGGCGGCGGGGGGTCCTCACCTGGCGGCGGAGGCGGCGGCGGGGGGTCCTCGCCCGCAGGGGCGACGGTGTTCACCTCGGCGATGGAGTAGTCCGAGACCTTCGGCGGCTGCGTCCCGACGCCGTTGGGTCCGGGCAGCTTGACGCCGTTGACGTCAGAGGGGTCGCCGGAGACCTGTGCGGTGTTGACGACATCCTCACCAGAACCCCACTCGCCGGTGGCGGTGATCTCGGCAGTCGTGCACATCACCGTGACCGTCTCACCGATGGCCAAGGTGCCCAGGTTCGTGCCTTGGGCGCACTGGCTCGTCGTCGCCCCGTGGCCTGAGGCCCCAGCGTCGAGGTTTTCCACACTGAGGGTGATGTCGGTGAGCTTGGTCGTCCCAGTGTTGGTGATGACCAGCAGCCACTGCGCGTCGCCGGACATCTCGACAGTCGTCGCCTTGACCCAACCACCAGCGGGTGTGCCCGCGGCCAGGGTGTCAAGGTCGGCTCCGGTCGGCTCGGCGCACCCGGTCCCGGCCTCGCAGACCCACTTCTGCAGTGCGATGGACGGGTCCTGCTCGCTGACCTGGGCCTCGTCGATGTTCGACGGCACCATCGCCGGTTCGCCGTCGGGGAACTGCGGGGTCGGGTTGCCGGTGAAGCGTTTGGACAGGCGCTCGCCGTTCGGGTCGATCGTCGGGTCGGACCCGAAGATCGGGTCGGGGATCTCGTCGGGCAGGTCGGCGTTGGCTGTGGCGATGTTCCTCAGCGGACCGACGAGGGTCCCGTCGATCGGCACGGTGACGATGAGCGTCGCAGTCTCGTCAGGTTGGAGGGTGTCAGCGAACAACGCACCGTCGACCGGTCCGCCGTTGGTCGTCGGCGTCCCGACCTTGCCGGCGTCCACAGGGAGCGGCACCACGGTGTCTTTGGCGACGTGGACGTTGACGAGCTCGACGTTGCCGGTGTTCGTCACGTCGATGCGGAAGACCGCCTGGGTCGACCCTGAGGGGATCTCCACCGAGTCGACCCACATGTCCGGGTCGTTCACGTCGCATGCTGAGACCACCGTGGAGGTGCAGACCTGCTTGGTCAGCTCCAGCGCGGGGTCGAGCACGTACAGGTGCTCGCTGGCGGTGATCGCCATCCCTGGGAACGAATTGTTCGGACCGGTGAGCAAGGCACCGTGCGGGTGGCCGTTGTTCAGCGCGTTGGTCGAGTCGTAGGCCGACACCCCCCAGATCATGTGGTTGTCGTCGATGGTGACGTCGGTGATCGACGCGGTGTAGATCATCGGGCCGCGGCACCAGGCGTTGATGAGGGTGTCGGTCCCGGGCGCCCACGGCGCCGGAGGCTGGGTCGCGCAGTCCCTGCCGGCGGTGGCCGGCAGGTCGAGCTGGATCCGGGTGTAGTCCCCGATCGGGCTCTCGTGCGGGTCCATCGCCCAGTGCTCGGCGTTCGGGCTCCACAAAGCCGGGCTGCCGATCTCGAACATCCCGACCGCTTCCCACCAGGTCACCGAGTCGCCGGCGAGGACGACCGCCCTGATGAGGCTGGGGCTGCCCTGGTACCACGAGGTGGTCGCACGACGGGTGTCGATCGCCAACCACTCGTCGAGCTCGTCGAGCGAGCCGATGACGTAGTGGACCGGTCCTCCTTCGACACCAACAGGCGAGTTGGCGGCGACAGCCGGGGACGACCCCCCTGGCAGCACCACTGCCGCTCCGAGCAGGCCCAGGCACACCACGGCGCCGGCGGCCAGCGAACGTCTCATCTCAACTCATTCCTCTCATCGGGTGCAGCGCCACGCGAGCAGGCAACGAACAGCGCACGGCACAAGCCGACCAGAGGTACGCAGAGCCTGATCGCCCAGGCGGAGGGCCATCCGGCGGGTGGCGGTGTCACCCGTTCGGGGACACCGGTCACCCACACATGGGATGTTCCTCGTGATACACCAGGGCGTCAAACCGAGCCGACACCACCAGGAGCCACGAACAGAATTTCACCCCATCAATCTCGATGAAACGACACGATCGCCCCCAAAGAAGACAATGGGGACGGTTCCTATGTCTTGCCTGGTCAGGAGCCTGTTCGGGGGGGCTGCCGAGGCAGCTCTCTCCGAACAAGCTCCTGACCAGGCAAGACATAGGAACCGTCCCCATTGTCTTCCTC
>WRCL01000032.1 GCA_009783975.1 Micrococcales bacterium | reverse complement strand
GTTCAAGCAGCGGGAGAGCTTGGCCAGGCCCAGGCCGGTGTCCATGAGCCCGGACTCTGCGGCGCACCCGGCGAGCTTGTGCAGCGCGGCTGACGCGTCGGCTGAGTGCGTCGTCGACAGCACCCCGGTCCCGGACTCCATCGCCTTGACCATCACGGCCGCCTCTGGGCCCCGGACCTCGCCGACGACGGCGCGGTCCAGGGAGAACCGGAAGGAGTCCATCAAGGCCTCTTCCAAGGTGAACTCCCCGGCCGGGCGGCCGTCGGCACCGATCTCGCCCATCCCGGGTCGGGCCTCCCACGGGATGACTTCGTCATGCTGGCCGGTCTCACCAAGGAACAGCTCGTACTCGGTCTCGAACGTCCCGATCAGCTGGTCGCGGGGGATCTGGGCGCACAAGGCACGCACCAAGGTGGTCTTGCCCGAGTTCATCGGCCCGGCCACGACGACTGACCACTCCGCGCGGACCGCCGCCCCCAAGAAGCTCGCACACGCAGCAGTCATGCACCCGCGTGAGACCCAGCCGTCAAGGGTGTCGACCACCAGGCGGTGCAGCCGGACGTTGACCGTCGGGCGGTCCACGACGAACGCCGTGGCCGCCAGACGCGCCCCGCCAGCCAGCTTCATGTGCAGCTTTGGCGCCGACCAGGAGAACGGCCGGGCCGACGACGTGCCTGGCCGTGTGGACAGCCACTGCAAGAACCGCACAAGGTCCTCGTCGTCGTCAGCGACCGCAGGGCCGCGGACCTTCGACCCGTCAGCCAGCTGCAGGCGCACGTAGTCAGCCCCGCGGATCAAGATGTTCTCCACACCTGCCTGGTCGACCAGCGGCTGGAGCCGGCCCAGCCCGAACACCTCGTCGAACAGCGCCTGGGCGGTGCGGCGTCGCAGGTCTGGTGACCATGTTGCGCTGGACCCGTCGGCGACGGCCTCGACGGTGTACTCGCGCAACACCTCCTCGATGACGGCACGGCCCCGCGCCCGCAGGTCGTCGTGGTCAGCACCGGGCTGGCTGGCACTGACCAGGCGTTCAGCGACCCTGGCGCGCAGGAGCGTGATCACCGCACGGTCGACCGGCTCGACCCGGGCAGGCCCCGGCGGGCCAGGGCGCGACAGCACCGGCGGCACCGGTGTCGACACCGGCGATGGGGGTACCGCGGCGGTCGGCACCGTGGCTGGTCGTGCCGACAGATGCGCGGCAACCATGCTGATGTCGCTGGGCGCTGCGGCCGCCAGCTGCGACGGGTGCACCATTGGTGGCGACGCGTGAGCGGCTGGTGGCGACGGGTGGGCAGCTGCTGGCGACGGGTGCGCCATTGGTGGCGACGGGTGAGCCGCGATCCGTGGGGAGTACGCGACAACCGGTGGGGACGGGTGAGCGGCCGCGGGCGGTCTTGCCCCGTGGCCGGGGTGCGTGGGCGGCCCCGTCCTCGGCGACATGTGCCCGGGGTGCGCCGCCAGGGTGGGTGGGAGCTCGGGCTCAGGCTCGGAGAAGACCGGTTTCCACGACGGGCCCAGGTTCGTCGCGGTCATCGGATCCTGCCTGTCAGCTCCAGGGCGGCCCGTGCGGTGCCGGTCATCGCGCTGCCCGCTGCACGCAACGAGCGCAACAGGGCTGAGTCGTCCCACGCGGACCGGCCGGCCAACCGCTGCAGCCCACGGGCCTTGGGGTCAGCGCCATCAGAGAGCACCGCCGCTGCTGCGGGGTCCCACGCCACGCACGCGACGACCGGAAGCCCAAGCACACGGGCCACCTCACGAGCAGAGTACGGTTCGTCTTCGCCGATGAGCAGGACCCCCAGAGACTGCGAACCTGCCGCTCGGGCGAACCTCTCACGTAGCGTGTCGGCCCACGACCTGGCACCGGACAACGCAACCAGGCTGCTGCGCAGCACCAGCAGCGTCAGGTCGGCACGGTCGACCAAAGCCTGGGCGTGCCCGTACAGGCCGGCCCGCCCAGCGTCGACGACGACGTCGTGGCCCGAGAGCCCGATCTCGGCGAACACGTCGGCGAGCGGCTCCCACAGCCCCACCAGCGCCCGCGCCTGGTCGTGCGAGCGGATACCTGGCAAGAAACGTGCCGACGACCCCGCGAGGGTCACCAGGTGGCTGCCGACGACCGCTGGGCTGAGGGTCCCGTCCTGGCTGGCCAGCGCCAGCTCGATCAACGACTCGGGCAGGACGAACTGGCCGCGCATGTACCCGGCGGCCACAGCCGACCCCCCAGTGGGGTCGGCGTCGACCATGATGGCTCGTCCCCCAGGCCACGACAGCGTCAACCCCAGGGCCGTCGTGGTCACGCCAGGCGAACCTGAGGCTGACAGCAAGCAGTACAGGCCCATGACCTCACCGGTCCCGGGACTCGAGGAACACCATGACATCGCCGCTGCCAGCCACTTCAGCCAGCGTCGCCGCAGACCTCTGGGCGACGGTGACCTCGACGATGACCTTTGGAGAACCGGTCGATGCTGAGCGGACCGACACGACCACAGCCGGGACCGGGTCGCGCGGTTCTGCCTGGCGGTTGCCTGACGACACGAACTGGACCCGGTCACCGGCGACCAGACCCGTGGGGACCATCGTCGAGTCGACCGGGACCGACACGAGCAGGTGCCCCGCTCTGGGCACGGAGTGCTTGCCGACCCCTGCTGGTGTGAGCAGCGAGCCGGCCCCCACGTCCAGCAGCGCCCGCTGCCCGACGAGCGAGTCCAGCTTGCTGGCAGGGATGGTGCGCAGCGCCACGTCCTTCTCGATGCGCACCACCACAAGGTCTGCGCGTTCGATCACCGTCCCGCGTTCGATCGTGCGGGCCGCTGCGACCACAGGCACCGCCGTCGTGGTCGCCCGGTGCAGCCACACCGAGCCGAGCACTCCCAGGCAGGTCACCAGGACTGCGGCGGCGAACAGCCCCCAGCGTCGCCTGGGCCGCGGGGGCAGGGGGACCAGCGGAAGCGGCTCGCCGCGTGTGGGTACGCCAGGAGGCGCCATGGTCTTCGTCACTTGTTACCCTCCGTCGTGCGTGTGCTGGCTTTGCAGCGGTACCCGGTCGTGCCGGACCCCGGTCGAAACACCCCGCGGTCACCTGACTCCGCTACATCTCGCTGGTCCGTTCAGGCGACAAACCGGGCAAGATAGGACGAAAGCTATTCGTGCAGGCACCCTAGCAGGTGACGCGCGAGAGCAGCAGAGCGTCAACGCCGTCGTCTTGGTCAACACTGCGGTCTGCCAGCGGTTATCTCTCTGACCAGCACCGTTCCTCCGTGACCGTGACATATCTCACATTCTGCGCGTCGCGGAGCCCACTGGATGTTCAAGCGATCCCGGTGACCGGCTGGTCAGGGCGAGTCAGATCGTCACGACACTGGTCAGCACACAGAACCCGGCTATCGGCGACGGTGCGCGTCACCCCGAATTTCGACTCAGCGAACATGACTGCGAGTCGGAAGACCGGCACCAATGTGAGCTTCACCCAGGTCTCGTCCTACGGTGATGACACCGTGTCGGAAGGACGCGTCGGAACGCGAGCACGCGCGCCACAGGCGGCACGCCCGCCACGCAGGCGGCGCATCCAAACCGGCCTGGAGCGCGTAGGCTGGGCTACGCGGTGCGACGACGACGGCACAAGGCTGTCGGGCACGTCAGACAGAACAGGAAGGGTAGCGGTGTCATCGAGCACGGAGGGGTCGGCTGGGGCGGTGGACAGGCTCGGGTTCGCCGCAGGTCAGGTGGTGCAAGAGTTCGGGTATGACGACGACGTCGCTGCCGACCTGCGCACGGACCTAGAAGAGAAGGTCGGGGTCGAGCTGGTCGGCGAGGACTACGACGACGTCACCGACGGTGCGTTGATCTGGCACCGTGCCGACGACGACGACCTGTCCGACACCTTGATGGACGCCCTGGGAGGCCTGGACGACAACGGTCCGGTCTGGGTGCTCACCCCCAAGGCCGGACGCCCTGGTCACGTCGTTCCCTCAGATGTCGAGGACGCCGCGAGCACGTGCGGGATGCATGTGATGAGCACCTTCGCCGCAGCCGACGACTGGTCGGCCACCCGGCTGTCGAGCCGGGGACGCGGCAAGTGACACCATCTGGGCGGTGAGCACGCATCGGTGCGTGCAGTCGTAGGCTTGCCCCGTGGGATCTGCGATCAAGTCAGCACGCAAAGCCGTCGTCGTCGCCTGGTTGCGCACGTACTTCCGGGTCATGAGCCAGGTCGCGCCCGACGCCGCTGTGCGCCGGGCCGTCGACATCTGGTGCACGCTGCCGACGAACACCGGCCGGCGCAAGGACAACCGCACCGAACCAGGCGAGCGCGTCGAGGTCGACGCCGGGGGACGCACGATCGTCGCCGAGACCTGGGGTGAGGGCCCGGTGGTCTACCTCGCCCACGGGTGGGGCGGGTGGCGCGGGCAGGTCGCCTCGTTCGCAGCCCCGCTCGTCGCCGAAGGCTTGCAGGTGGTGACGTTCGACTGCCTGTCGCACGGGGACTCCGACCCAGGCGAGCACGGACCGGGCCGCTCGTCTGGCGGGGAGATGATCGAGTCGTTCCGTTGGGTCTACGACCGGTTCGGCCCTGCCCGGGCCGTCGTCGGGCACTCCCTGGGGTGCGCCTCGGCGTGCCGGGTGCTGCTTGCCGGCGCGCAGGCCGAGCGTCTGTGCCTGGTGAGCCCGAACCCTGACATGGCCGCGATCGGCCGGGGGTTCGCCCGCCAGATCGGCCTGGCCCCCCGCCTGGACGAGCAGTTCTTGGCCGCCAACGAGAAGTTCGCCCACCGGTCGATGCACGACTTCGACATCGCCCCCATGGGCGCCACCGGCCAGTTGCCAGGCGCGACGATCATCCACGACGAGCTCGACAAGGAAGTCCCACTCGCCGTGGCCCGGCAGATCGCCGCAGACTGGCCCGGGGCAACCCTTGTCACCACCCACGGCCTGGGCCACCACCGCATCCTCATCGACCCCGACGTCATCACCCAGGTCACCAAAGCCGTCGTCGGCTGATCGAGAGCAGGCTGGTCCGCTGTCGGTACCACCCACGCTGCGCCGCACGCCCAGGTCGCTCGCATCAGCCGTGCACCAACATGGGATAAATCGGGACATACGGTCGTCGCGGACCAGACACGACAAGGCGAGGGGGCACCCATGACATCCATGCAGTGACAGTTGGACGCACGCAGAGGCTGAGCGCAGGCCGCAGGACAGACAGACGCCAACGACGCCAGCGCTGGACTCCCTGAGCGGGCCGAGCCCGACATGCGCGGTCATGCCAAGTCGCCAGTCTCATCAACCACGACGTCGAGACCGGGGACTATTCGACGTCGGAATCTTCGACGTGTGCCTGCGCGGTGAGCTCGTCCATCGCCTCGGTCCACAACCGATCCGCGAGGTGTTGGGCAGATGGCGGGCGGACACCGTCCGGGCTCACGGTCTCGGCGATCGCGGAGGCCATCTCGGAGACAACTCCGACGACATGACGACGAAAGAACTTTCGGGCGAAGATGAGCAGCGGGACGAATGGCCGTAGAATCCCACGTCCCCGGGCCGAGACTGACACCATCACGTGCGGCTCTGGCGATTGCCAGACGAGAACCACGTGCACCTTGGCTCGCCGGTGGGTGAGATCGAACAGCGCGCTGTGGGTCGGGTCTGATGCCTGCTGGGGCAGGTGAACATGCCATTGGACAGTAATGCCGTCGGACGTCTCCTCGAAAGTCCCGGATGCAGACGTGGGCCTCTGCGAAGGGGTGAGGCGCTCCAGCGTCCCTCAGGCACTGTGCCGCGCAGCCCCAGCCGCTGCTGGTCATGAGCCGTGATCTCCAGCTGCGACTCCTCTGCGTCGTCGGAGTCAGACGCTGGGTCGTGGTAGAGATACCGTGCGCCAGCATTTGGGTGGCAGCCGGCGTTCGATCACATCATTGTCGTTGACCCTGGGATTCGAGTTGCCGCCCGACTTCCTTGCCGGCGCGGGGTCGCTTGGCGGCCTGGCAACTCTGCAAGATCCCACACTGGGGTTGGTGCCAGCAGAGACAGACCTGTCATGGGTTGGATCCCTGTCCAACCTGCGCTCCTTCATGCTGATCAGCAGCCACATCACGGATATTTCCGCGTCTCGAGGTCGACACGCTGCGGATCCGGTCGAGGTGCGGCTTTGCCTCGAGCCTCGATTTGCTCCGGCCCGGGGCATCACCTGATGTACTGGCCGCACGGTTGTGGTGCCAGATCAGGGTTCTGTGGTCTGTGGCGATGCCTTTCGGAGTGCGTCTCGGCCAGGCTCGCCTCGCTCGTGGGTGTCCGGCGACCGGCAACTGTTGTGGCAGCTACGGGTGGGCCCAGCCGATCTTGGTGGTGATCTCACCGCCTGTCGGAGGCAGGGCCGTGTCGGCCGCACATGTGACGAAGAACCGGTAGTTGGCAAATCCGGGGTCGCCATCGGCGAACTCGGCGCTGAAGACTCGTGGAACAGCTGCGACGAACGGAGTGGGGCCGACGGTATTCTTGCCGTCGAACTGTGGCGCTATCGGAAGAGCGATCGTGTCGCTGGGCTTGCCGCTGTCGTAGCAGTGGCCGTTGATGCACCAGAACAGCCGTGAAATATCATCTGCGTCGAGTGGCGAGAACGGATCGGCCGGACGTAGGTACCCGGAGCCGAGAAGATAGATGTCGTACATTGCCACGGATGCTGGAGACTTGACGAAGAAATCGTCTGGATCCGTGTCTGGAGTGAGGTTCTGGTACTTCACGGTGCCAAAGATATATGCTGCCTCGCGCTGCTCCAGGTGGTACGACCACGAGGACCTGCCAGCAGGGGGGTCGTAGGTTCCGCTGGTCAGTGGCATGGTCGGCTCACCGGACAGCTGGTACCAGGCGTTGTCCAGTTCCGCGCTGTCAGACCCTTTGAGCCATGGGCCGACAGAGACTGTGATCATCCACCGTTGGCCGTCTTTGTTCTCGAGGGTGAAAGTGTGATCTTGTGTCTGGTAGGGCCGTCCGGAGGGGACAGCCACCGGGCTGGTCACTGCGGTCGCCGGTGCGGACGCATGCGTCGGGTCATGACCAGTGGTGCACGCTGACAGTGCGCCAAGGACGAGTGCGCCGGCAGCAGACAGGATTGCGGTTCGTCGACTCATCGTGCGGTGTTCCTTGTCCTGGTCAACTTGCTGGTCCTTCCATCGACTTGCGAAGACGCTCGAACTCCTCGTCGTCCGGGATGGGCCCCTTGTCGTATCGGTCCCAGGGATGGTAACCGTTGTCCTCGGTGACGGCCTGGTTCATCGCGGCGAGTTCCGCCGCGGTGGTCGAGTCGTGGCTGACCTGGAACTCGAACGCGGCCATCAGTTGGGACGAGCCCTCTTCAACGTCGCGTGCCAGGTCGCCCAGCAGGTCGTGCAGCAGCTCGTTGAGCTCGCGCAGCATCCAACTGGGCCCGTAGGTTCCCAAACCGATGCTTGCGGGGCGCTGGACGGCGAGGGAGATCTCCTCGTCCCAGTCTCTGGTCATTCCCACCAGGAAGTCGAGGCGTTCCCAGATCGGCGGCATGTCAATATTAGTTATCGCGCACATGGCCTCGCGATGCATCCCGATCCGCGGTTGGTCATCGATGACGAACTCGTAGATCTGTGCTAGAGACAGGTCGTAGTTCTCCCGGTTGTTCGGCATCGCGTGCCTGCTTGACTCGCCGGTGTCGCCGATCTTGCATATGGTTTCTGCGACATTCTCGCGAATGCGACTCTCTGTGTTGAGCACCGCCTCTCCCAGAGTGTCGACAGCGGACTTCAGCGTAGCCATTCCGTCTTCGAACGTGCGAGGCTTGCCCGAGATCGGCTTCGACCGCTCGCTTGTCGCGAAAGTGATAAGACCGAGCGTATCCTTCGCCAGGCCGATGGCTCCTTTTGCGTTTGTTGCGTTGGCTACCGACACGGCGTACTGCAGGACTCTGGTCAGGACCTCGAAGTCGGCTGCGTGGTTCGGGTTTTTTGCTATCGCCTTGAACGCGGTGGTGCTCGCCTCAAGGAGCTCGACAAAGTTTGCCCGCGTCGCGTCCCACATGCCTTTTTGGGCGTTGAGATAGTAGGCGACCATCCCGGCGACGCCGGAGTGTCCGTTCCGCACCTTGGTCAGTTGGTCGACAAACTTGCCTCGAAAGGCGTTCATCGTCCGTCCGGCCAGGACGTCGTTGTTGCAGCTGGCCTGGAGCGTACCGACGAGGCTGGCGACGTTCCCGCTTTCGGCAAGATCGTTGGCGACGGCCTCGAACGCTCCCGATACCTCGGCAATCCATCTTGGGTCTGGGAGCTTGAGCCACGGGTCGACGAGTGTGTTGATCCGGCGCCGGATGCCGTCGAACTCGGTGAGCCAGCGCATGTAGTCGGTATTCGGGTCGTCACGGTCGATCGCTGTGGTGTAGATCCCCCCGCCTATCCCGTTGCTGTCCGGACGGGTGAAGGTCAAGGGATCCGCCTGCCAGCAGTACCCCTGACCGTCGGGGGTCTTGCTGTAGCCCTGTGTCAGGACGAACGCGTCGATGGCGGCCTGCGTCAGCCGTCCGACTGTCGAACTCAGATCGTCCCGGTACTGGGTGAGATACCCCTGCCGGTCGTCGCTGTAGAGCAGTCCATCGGAGTCTAGGGCCCTGCCACCGTCGGTCACTTGTGCCCAGCCCTTCGTCGCTGTGCGAGCCCTGCTTCAAAGCCCCGCCTGACCTTGGGCTTCGCTGGGCTATGATGCCACAACACTTCGGACAACCAGGGCAGATCGGCGACTTCGAGATGGCGTGTGCGCCGAGACGGTCTACGCCTGGGTGTACTCCCCGGCCCAGACTCGCCGCACCAGGCAAGAAGCAAGCCCGAGGTGTGGCCCGCTGCACCCCTCCCGGGCACCCCCATCGACCGAGCTGACGACCGCACCGAGCTGGGCCACTGAGGAGGGTGACAGCATCGTCGGAGCCACCAAAGACCACGCGTGCGTGAACGTCCAACCTTGGGGCGGCGACAGGAGGGCGGTCAGCCTGCAGCTCCTTGATGAGTAGGTCCGGTCACCCACCAACTGCGTCGCCCGTCCAGTACCCGCAGGACGCGGATGTCGAGCCGAGAGGTCGCTGCGCATCTGGTTCCATAGGCACAATCATTCCGATGCTGGTATCGTTGTGCCTATGGAGGTTTCGGTCGCTGACGCGGCGCAGATGTTGGGGGTCTCGCCCCGGCGTCTGCGTGCGTTGGTCGCTGCTGGGCGGGTGCAGGCGCGGCGGGTCGGCGGCCAGTGGCTGGTGCAGGCCGCGTCGTTGCCGTCGAGGCCGTACCGGAGCCGGCCCATGTCGCCCGAGGTGGCCTGGGCGTTCCTGGGTGACGTCGTCCCGGAGCACTACACGCCTGACCAGGCGTACCGCTGGCGTACGCGCCGTCACCGTCTCGCTGACGACCCTGAGCCCGAACGGCTGCTGGCCTCGTGGGTCGCCTCGCGCGCCGAACGCTACTGGTTCGGGACGCGTAACAACGACGGCATGCTGACCGACCGACGCTTGGTGCCTTCCGGCTTGTCGGACCCACGCGCCGGGATCTCCTCGGGTGCCCTGGTGGAGGCGTACGTGACCTGTGACGACCTCGACGCGGTGCGGCGCACGTACCTGCTGCGTCCCGGCAGCCCGCACGACAACGTCCTGCTCCACGTCGGCGACGTGCTGCCCGCCGAGCCGGTGCCGTTGCTGCTGCTAGCGGCAGACCTGGCCGAGCACGGCGAGAGCCGAGAGCTGGCACGTGCGCGCGCGCTGATCGCCGAGGCCCTGGCATGAGGATCACGATGCCGCCGATGCGCGACGCCCAGCGCGACGGGTGGCTGGCGTTGTTCGACGTGCACGACGCACATCCCGCGGGGTGGACGCTGGTGGGCGGGCAGATGGTGCACCTGTGGTGCGCCGAGCGCGGCACTTCCCCGGCCCGGCCTACCGACGACCTGGACACGGTCCTCGACGTGCGCGCGCAACCCTCAGTGCTGATGACGTTCACCTCCGTCCTGGGCGGGCTCGGGTTCGTCCCGGCTGGCACGTCCCCGAACGGCCACCAGCACCGGTGGGTGCGTGGCGGTGCGCAGATCGACATCCTCATCCCACGCGGCGTCGGCGAGCGAGCCGCGCGGCGCAAGGGCGCGGGTGGTGGCACCACGCTGGAGACGCCGGGAGCACAGCAGGCGCTCGACCGCACCCAGGACGT
>WRCL01000031.1 GCA_009783975.1 Micrococcales bacterium | reverse complement strand
TCAGGTGGGGTGCCTGGCGAGGCGGAGGAGGAGCGTCGCAGCAGCGCTGCGTCCGACGACGACAACGCGGCCAGGGGCCCCGCATGGCGTCGCGAACCCGGCATTTTAGGTGCGACAGACTACTAGTACACGGAGAGAAGCCTCGACGTCTGGCGTTCGTTCAGCCGCGCAGGCGGTCGACAGCGTCGAGGACGACTGCGAGCCCGATGCCGAACTCGTCGGCGTAGTCGTAGCCGCCGGCGAGCACCACCTCGCGTGTGAACCTGTGCAGGTGGGGCAGGTCGGTCGAGGAGTGGGTGTCGAACATCGCGTGGACGACGTCGGGTGCGTCGGTCGAGTCGAACGGCAGCTGTCGCTCCTGGAGGACGAAACCGTAGACATAGGCGTCGACCAGGGAGAACACGTGGCCGGCCGCGCGGACGCTGAACCCTGCTGATATCAGGTAGCCGAGCACGGCGTCGTGGTGGCGCAGGGTGGTCATGCCCGGTGTGGCGCGAGACTCGACCAGCTCCAGGGCCCAGGGGTGACGGTTCAGGGTCGCGCGCTGGGAGGTGGCCCGGTGGGTCAGCCCGTCGCGCCAGGACCGCCCCTGCGGGTCCTCGATCTGCGCAAAGACCAGGTCGACCATAGAGTCCAGGAGCGTGCTCTTGTCGCGGACGTGGTGGTACAGCGACATGGCCTCCACACCAAGCTCGGCACCGAGGCGGCGCATGCTCAGCCGTCCGATGCCCTCGTCGTCGGCGAGGCGCACCGCGGTCGCCACGATCAGGTCCCGGCTCAACACCGGTCGCTGAGCACCGCGCACGGGCACCTCCTTGACGGCCTTACAGCGTAAGCGTATCGTGTCTTACGATGTAAGGACACCGTCATGGTGCGGCCGTCGGGACACCACCGACCGGTGAAGCGCAGGATAGGAGAGACAGATGACCAGGACGAACTCGCAGGGCGCTGTGTCGAGTGCCATGCTCGCGGTGGTCCAGGACTCCTACGGCCTGGAGGGGTCGCTGCGTGTGACCGAGGTGGAGCGGCCCGTCCCGGGGCCCGGACAGGTGCTGGTCCGGGTGCGGGCGGCTGGGGTTTCGCGGGGGACGCTGCACCTGGTGACGGGCCTTCCGAGGATGATGCGCCTGGCCACAGGTGTCCGTCGGCCGCGCCGGGGCGGGTTCTGGTCGCGCGAAGGCGTCCCGGGGCTCGACGTGTGCGGGACCGTCGTGGAGGTCGGTCGTGGTGCGGAGCAGTTCGCCACAGGCCAGGAGGTCTTCGGGATCGCCCGGGGCTCGTTCGCGCAGTACGCCGTCGCCAGCACCGACATGCTCGCTCTGGCCCCGCCGACGCTGTCCGCGCCTCAGGCGGCGGTCCTGGCCGAGTCTGGGCAGACCGCTCTCCAGGCGCTCGACGCCGCGAGGGTCGCGGCCCGCACGCGAGTGCTGGTCGTTGGGGCCTCCGGCGGGGTGGGCAGCATGGCTGTGCAGCTGGCTGTCGCCCGGGGTGCTGAGGTCACCGCGGTGTGCAGCGGCGCCAAGGCCGCCACGGTCGCCGGGTGGGGTGCGTCCCGGGTGGTCGACTACCGAGACCAGAACGCCGATGACGGGCTGCGCGGGGACGGCCTGGGCGCGGTGGGGTGCGAGACCCCCGAGGTCGAGCACAGCGTCGTCGAGCTCGGCGGCGCTGGCCCTGACCAGCTCTACGACGCTGTGCTCGACCTCGGGGGTGGAACCCCGCTGTCGCGTCTACGCCGCGTCCTGACCCCCACCGGCACCATCGTGTTCGTCGGCAACGAGACCGACCAGGTGTGGACGGGCGGCTTCGGACGTCCGGTCCGCAGTCTCGCACGCATGGCCTTCGCGCGTCAGCGCTTCGTGCTGCTCAGCGAGCGGGACGACTGTCACGACCTGGAACGGCTCGCGCAGGCGGCCCGGGACGGGCAGCTCGTCCCGCACGTGCACGCGACGTTCCCCCTGGCGAAGGCCGCCGAGGCCCTGGCCGAGCTCGCCTGCGGTGCTGTGTGCGGAAAGGTCGCCCTCGTGGCCGACGAGAGCCCGAAGCCGGACCGCCCTGCTGGCTGAGGTTCGGCAACCGCGTGCTGCGCGGACGCGGCTGACGGTCGCGTTGGCCTGAAGGCCGGTTCGTCCCTCACCGATCTGCTCGATCTGCGCGTCTAGCATGGTGAGCATGACCTCCCAGCGGCACCCCGGCGTGTTGTCCCGGGCCCCGGCCGAACAGGGGCGGGGGCGGCGGGGTTGGGTCTGGTGGGCGCCGTCGTGGGGGTTCGTGGTGGGGGCGGTCGTGCTGCTGGGGGTGGAGGCGGCGATCGCGGTGGGGCTGACGGGCGGGTTCGTCCGCGAACACGTCGGTGATGTGCTCGTCGTCGTGCTGGTCTACTGCGTGGTGCGGTGTTTCGTGCGGGCCCGCACGGGGGTGCTGCCGTTGGCCGTCTTCGTCTTCGCTGCTGGGGTCGAGCTGTCGCAGAAGCTTGGGCTCATCGAGACGCTCGGGCTGGGCGACGTCGCCGTGGCGCGTGCTGTGCTGGGCACGACCTTCGACCTGTCGGACATCGTGTGCTACGCAGTCGGCTGCCTCGCGCTGTTCGTCGCCGAGATCGTGGCGCGCTCGACCAACCCGGCTGCTGCCCGGCAAGGGACCGCGGGCGGCCCATGAGGCTCGCGCCCTGGCGGCAGACCCAGCCTCGGCACCGCGATGCGGGAGAAATCGGCGTCGCGCCCACCCGTGAAGATTTTGATAATCCACAAACACGGCCACCCGGTATGGGTTGGTATGTGCCACGAAAGCCCCCTTGGCATGAAGTAACCCCGCCAGTCCTAGGGGACGACGGGGCGGAATGGCTCCAGTGTAGACGGGGGCGCGCGCCGCGTGTCAAACTCGGCTCGGCTCATCGGGTCAGAGCTGGTCGCAGAGCTCTAGCCAGCGGGTTTCTAGGGTTGCGGCGAGCTGCTCGGCGGTGCGCAGCTCGTCGGCGAGGGCGGTCAGGCCCACGTAGTCGGCGGGGTCGTGGGTGGCCATGCGGGTGTGGATGTCGGCGACCTGGGCGGTGGCGCGGTCCAGCTGGCGTTCGGTTGCCGCGAGCTGTTTACGGACGGTGCGCAGGTCGGCTGGTGACATGGCATCTGGCGCGGCTGGGGCGGGGGCAGGTGGCGCGGTGGACCGGGACGAGACAGTGGCGGCGCGCAGGCGCAGGTATTCGTCGACGCCGCCGGGCAGGTGGCGCAACGTGCCGTCGATGATCGCGTGCTGGGTGTCGGTGACGCGTTCGACGAGGTAGCGGTCGTGGGAGACGACGAGCAGGGTGCCTGGCCACGAGTCGAGGAGGTCTTCGAGGGCAGTGAGCATGTCAGTGTCGACATCGTTGGTCGGCTCGTCGAGGATGAGCACGTTCGGGCCGGCCAGGAGCACGAGCAACAGCTGCAGGCGCCGCTGCTGCCCGCCGGACAGCTCGCGGACCCGGGCTGACAGGTGCTGTGAGGCGAACCCGAGACGTTCGAGCAGCTGGGCGGGTGTCAGCTCTTTGCCGCCGACGGCAAAACTGGTCCGGGTGCGGGCCAGCACGTCACGGACCCGGTCGTCCATGACGTCGCCAAGCTCGCCCAGGCGCTGGTCGAGCACCCCGACCCGGACAGTCACCCCGCGTTTGACCCGCCCGGACGTCGGCGCGAGGGTCCCGGCGACCAAGGCGAGCAGCGTGGACTTGCCCGCCCCGTTGACCCCGAGCACCGCAGTGCGCTCCCCTGGAGCGATACGCCAGGTGACATCACGCAGCACGACCTGGGCGTCGTAGGTGACCCCGGCGCCTTCGAGGTCGACGACGTCTTTGCCGAGCCGGGCCGTGGCCAGCCGCGCGAGCTCGACCCGGTCACGCGGAGCGGGCACGTCAGCGATGAGACGGTTCGCCGCCTCGATGCGGAACTTGGGTTTGGACGTCCGGGCCGGGGCCCCGCGGCGCAGCCACGCGAGCTCTTTGCGCAGCAGGTTCTGCCGGCGGGCCTCGGTGGCCGCGGCCTGGCGGTCACGTTCGACCCGGGCGAGCACGTACGCGGCATACCCGCCGTCGAACGGTTCGACGCCCTGGTCATGGACCTCCCAGGTGGTTGTGGCGACCTCGTCGAGGAACCACCGGTCGTGGGTGACGACGAGCAGCGCACCGGCGTTGCGCGGCCAGCGGGCCTTGGTGTGCGCGGCGAGCCAGGTGATCGCCTCGACGTCCAGGTGGTTCGTCGGTTCGTCGAGCATGAGCACGTCGTGGTCCCCGACGAGCAGCGCCGCGAGGGCCACCCGACGGCGCTGGCCCCCCGACAGCGTCGCGACCGGGGCGGCGAAGTCGGTGTCGGGCAGCAACCCGGCGACGACGTCACGCACCGCCGGGTCCGCGGCCCACACATGGTCGGCGACGTCCCCGACGACGACCTGGCCCACGGTCGCCGTTCCGTCCAGGGTGTCGGCCTGGTCGAGCACCCCCACCCGCACCCCGCCGCGCCAGGTCACGCGGCCAGCTGATGGGCTCACCCGTCCGGCGAGCATCGCCAGCAGCGAGGACTTCCCGTCACCGTTGCGCCCGACGATCCCGACCCGGTCCCCTTCGTCGACCGCAAGCGTGACCTGGTCGAACACCACGCAGGTGGGGTACTCCAGGTGCAACCCCTGAGCCCCGAGCAGATGTGCCACCGGCCCAGCGTAGACGGTCAGGAACCGCGCAACGCCTCACGCAGGCGCACGCGGGTCCCGGTGCGCAGCACCGACCGTTCGTACACGCGTGTGCCCAGCGCGACGACGAGCCCGGTGGTGACGACGAGCACCACCGCGGCCGCCAGCGGTTCGACCAGCGCCACCCCGCCGGAGAACAACCGCACCGGCATCGCCAGGGGCGCGGAGAACGGCACGTACGACAGCACCGTCAACACCGTGGCGTTACCACGCAGGTACACGACGAGGAAGTACGGCACCATCACCACCCACACCATGGGCTGGAGCACCGCGGTGAGGTCTTCTTGGCGTGAGACGAGCGCCGCAGCGGCGGCGAACATCACAGCGATGAGCACGAACCCGACGACGAAGAACCCGACGAACCAGGCGATCGGCCCGGTCAGCTGGTCGAGCAGCTCGGTGCGTCCCGTGGCGGACAACGCCCCGACCGCAGCGCCCGCGATCGCGACGATCTCAGCCAGGGCGAGCACACAGCTGCCCGCGACCTTGCCGGCGAACAGCGCCCGGGTCGGCACCGCCGACAGCAACAGCTCGACGACGCGGGTCTGTTTCTCGGTCACCGTGTTCTGGGCGATGGGCATGGCGAACATCGTCATCGTCACCAAGAACACCATCCCGAACCCGATGGTCACCCACATGACCGCGAGGTCGTCAGCGCGTGGTGCGTCCAAGGTGCTCACCGGCGGACGGACCGCGAGCACGTCAGCGACCTGGGTGGGCGCTGAGTCCAGGCCCAAGACGAGCACGCGCGCCTGCCCGACACCGTCGGCCGGCACGGGGACGACGACTGCGGCGCTCACCGTCCCGTCACGCAGCAGACGTTCGGCCTCAGCCCGGTCAGCGACGTCGACAGTGTCCAGGCCAGCGTGCGCCGCGGCGGCCGCCAGCTCGGGCACCACTGCGACCGCTGGGGGCCGGCCGATGTGCTCGGACAGGAACGTCGAACCGAGGATCCCCCCGAGCACCATGGCGAGCAGCACGACGACCGAGATCCAGAACGTCTTGGACCGCAGCTGGGCGCGCACCTCACGCCGGGCGACGAGGAACGTCGCACGGGTCGTCGTCGCCGGTGCCGGCGCGTTCACGGTGCCACCTGCTCACAGGCCACCTGCGCACCGGTCATGACCTCGCGGAAGATCTCGGCCAAGGACGGCACGACCGGGGCGAACCGGTGCACCGGCCCACGGTCGACCGCGGTGCGAAGCACCTGCTGGGCGGTCGCTTCGTCAGCGGTGAACACGACCTGCTCGGCGGTGGCCTCGACGACCTGCACCCCCGGTTCGTCACCGACCCACCCGGGACCTGGCGCGACCAGCTGGTACCGCGAGCCGCCGTGGTGGGCCCGCAGCTCTTCACGCTCACCGGCAGCGCGGACCGTCCCGCCAGCGATGATGACCAGGTCGTCGCACAACCGCTCGACGACGTCAAGCTGGTGAGAGCTGAACAGCACCGGCAACCCCCGGTGGGCGTGCTCGGTGAGCACAGCCACGACGGTGTCCACAGCCAGCGGGTCCAGCCCGGAGAACGGTTCGTCGAGCACGAGGGCCGACGGGTCGTGGACCAGGGCCGCAGCGATCTGCGCACGTTGCTGGTTGCCCAACGACAGCGACTGGACCGGGTCGCCGGCCCGGTGCGCCAGGCCCAGCCGGTCGAGCAGCACGTGGGCCCGGGCCAGACCCGTCGCAGTGTCGAACCCGTGCAACGTCGCCAGGTAGGCAAGCTGTTCGGCGACCTTCATCTTCGGGTACAGGCCACGTTCTTCAGGCATGTACCCGAACTGGCGGCGCGTCGTGGCGTCCAGCGGCTCACCGTCGATGAGCACCTGCCCAGCATCAGCGCGCAGCACCCCCATGACGATGCGCATCGCCGTGGTCTTGCCTGCACCGTTCGCACCGACGAACCCCGTCAGACGCCCAGGACGCACAGTGAAGCCCACGTCGTCGAGGGCGAGCAGGTCGCCGTACCGTTTGGTCACCGCCCGCAGCTCGATCATCGTCAATCCATCAGGCTCGAACCGTACTTGCCAAGGATCATCCCGACGATGACCGCGCACGCGGCGATCGCGAGGTACCAGTAGGTGCTGGTGACGATGAACCTGCGCAGCGCCGGGGTCGACGCGATATGCCCGTCGCGGATGTTGATCCGGGTCAGCCCCGCCCACACGAGGATCGTGGTGAACGTGATGAGCAAGCACCACGGGCACAACGCGTGGATGACGAAGTACGACTGGCTGAACAACCACAACGCGAAGAACAACGCCACGGTGTACAGGGCCTGGACCCCCCGCATGAACCAGCGCGGGAACACCACCCCCGCGATGAGCGCGATGGACACCGTGAGCACCACCGACTCGAAGAAGATCCCCAAGAACGCGTTGGGGAACGTCAGCAGCCTCGCCTGCCACGCGTCAGCGACCTTCCCGCACGCAATCACCTCGGAGATGTTGCACGACATATCCCGCTTCGGGTTGAGCGCGAGCAACCACGCGTCGATCGACAGCACGAACGCCGCCCACAACCCGAAAAGCCCCGAGACGAGCATCTCCAGGGCCGTACGCCGCCGCCACACCACGCTCGACGCATGCTCAAGGTCTGGGTCGTCCCCGTCCACCTCGAGCTCGTCAAGGTCGTCGGTGTCACCGTCCACGTCGGCCCCGACGTCAACGACCGGCGGGTCAAGGTCCCGTGCTTGCTCGTCCACACCTGCTCCTCGCTCGTCACCAGTCGTCGCTGCATATCGTCGCACTGGTCTGCCCCCCGTGAAGAACCGGCACCCGGTGTCCGGACCGTCCCCGCCCAGACAGTGGGCACAGTTGCCGATGTCTTGCCTGGTCAAGGGTGGCCCGGCGACGACGACGGGACACGGCGCTGTCCGATCGGCCACCTGAGTGGTCCGCGCACCCCGCGTCGCCAGCCCGCCCACAGCCCCCCACACGCAAAAATCCCCCAGTTCTTCCGCAGACGACGACCCGTGCCCCCCATCCCTTGGTGAGCGCTGGTTCCTGGCGCCACCAGGTGGGTAGGATCGAACCATGCTTGAGGTTGTGTTCATCGGGTTCCTCGTGGCCACCTCTCTGGCCGTCGCCTGGTTCGCTGGCCTGGTCGTCTACCGGCTGGTCAGCAAGTAAGTTGTGCGTCTTGCCTGACGGTCTCGCGCCAGAGACGTACTGCCTGGCCTCTGCGCGGATGGCGCGGGTCGGGTGATGGCCGGTGTTGGCTGGCGCTCGCCGTTGCTGTCACGGCCTGGGGCTGTCGCGGCAGACGTGGGGGTGGCCTGGCACTATGGCGACCCTGTGGCTGAGCAGCGGGCGTTGGTCGCTGGCCAGGGCGTCGTCGACTGTTCGCACCTGGGGGTTGTGGCGGTCACCGGGCCGGACCGGTTGTCGTGGTTGCACTCGATCACCAGCGGGCACCTGAGCGCCTTGGCACCGCACAGCTCGACCGAGACGCTTGTGCTCTCCCCGCACGGGCATATCGAGCATGCCGCGGGGGTTGTCGACGACGCGACGACGACCTGGCTGCTCACGACGACCGCTGCGGCGCTGGCGGCCTGGTTGGACTCGATGCGGTTCATGCTGCGGGTGCAGGTCGCTGACGTCACCGACCAGTGGGCGGCGGTCGGCGAACCGCGCCGTGGCGAAGGTGACCCGGACGGCCCGGTCGTGTGGTGCGACCCATGGCCGACGACCGCACCTGGTGGCACCCGGTACGGTCCGCCCGACGAGGCGCACCCGGGCACCGACCGACCCTGGCGGCTGGTGCTCGTCCCACGCGCCGAGCTCGACGCGCACGTCGCCTCACGCGGCGCCGCTCTGGCCGGGACCTGGGCGACCGAGGCCCTGCGCGTCGCCGCGTGGCGCCCCAGCGGTGCCCACGAGGTCGACCACCGCGCCCTGCCGCACGAGTTGGACTGGCTGCGCACCGCCGTCCACCTGGACAAAGGCTGCTACCGGGGGCAAGAGACCGTCGCGCGTGTGCACAACCTTGGCCGTCCTCCTCGACGCCTGGCCATGGTGCACCTCGACGGTTCTGGGCACGTGCTGCCCAGTGCTGGCGCACCGGTGCTCGACGCCTCGGGGGCACGTGTGGGGGTCCTGACGACCTGCGCGCGGCACCACGAGCTTGGTCCCATCGGGTTGGCTGTCGTGCGCCGGGCCACGAGCCCCGACGCACCGCTGAGCGTGCCTGACGACGACGGCGACCTCGTCGCGGCCGCCCAAGAGGTCATCGTCAACCCTGATGGGCTCACCCCTGACCGCCCGGCCGTGCGAGGCCCGCTCGGCCGTGGGCTGGGCCTGGCGCCATAGGACCCGGCGACAGGCAGGTGTGCTCGGTGCTCAGTGTCACGTAGTCTGTTGGCGTGGTCGGATGGCTCCAGTACACACTGTTCTTCGTGTTCTACCTGGCGATCTTCGTCGCCAGCGCATGGGCACTGGTCGACGCACTGCTCCGACCAGCCCGCGCCTTCGTCGCCGAAGGGAAAAAGACCAAAGTCTTCTGGGGCACCGTCCTGGGCATCGCCACTGCCGCAGCGTTCATCGCCACGCCGTTCCCCGGCGGCATCGCAGTCGGCGCACCGTTCGGGCTGCTCGCCCTCGCCTCAGGCGTCGCCGCGCTCGTGTACCTGTTCGACGTGCGGCCCGCAGTCTCCCGGCACACCCGGCGCCGGGGCGGTGGATCGAGCCGCTGGTGAGAGCCGTCATCCAGCGTGTCACCCGCGCCGCAGCGCGGGTCGACGGCGCCATCGTCGGGCAGATCACCGAACCAGGCCTGGTCGTCCTCGTCGCAGTGACCCACCACGACGGGATCGTCCAGGTCGAGCACACCGCCCGCAAGATCGCCGACATGCGGATCCTGCACGACGAACGCTCACCCGTTGAGGCGGGCGCACCGGTTCTTGTCATCAGCCAGTTCACCTTGTACGCCGACGTGAGCAAAGGCAGGCGCCCGACGTGGAACGACGCCGCGCCGCGGATGGCCGCCAAGCCATTGCTTGATGCCCTGGTCGACGCGTTGATCGGGCACGGCTTGACGGTGGCGACCGGGGTGTTCGGCGCCCAGATGGAGATCGAGATGGTCGCGGACGGGCCTGTGACGATCGTGCTGGAGTCTGTCCCGTAGCTGTGCCGTGGCTCGTGCGCACCACAGAGCTTTCGGCAGACCTGTTGGTCGAACGTCACGGTGTGCGTCGAGACCAGTGTTGAGAACCGTTGCTTTCCCGTCGGCCCGGTGCACTCGAAAAGGACAGGACAATGGGGATGGTCCTCATGTCTTCACGCCCCTGACCAGGCAACGCACTTAGACGCGTTGGCGGGCGAAGAGGATGAAGGTGCCGGTGAGGATGGTCAGCCCGGCGCCGGCCCAGAGCCAGGTCCGGGTGGGGTCGGCGGTGGGGGTGAGGGAGGCTGTGCGGGGTGGGGCGGGCTCGACGTGGATGTGGTAGGTGGCTGAGGTGGGGGTGTCGGCGGTGCGGGAGGTGAGGGTGAAGACCGAGTCGCCGGGGGTTGTG
>WRCL01000030.1 GCA_009783975.1 Micrococcales bacterium | reverse complement strand
GCACGAGGTCGTCGCGGCGGAAGAACCCTTCCTGGCACAACGTCTTGGCCAGGCGGAACAGCGTCGTGCCGCGCACCAAGGTGTTGTCGACGTCGAAGAACGCGGCCACCTGCCCGTCACACGTACGCGCTGGGCCCATGTCCGGACGTGCCGCAGACGGAAAACCAGCCGCCTCACGCACGAACGTGCTCAGCCGCCCGCCGACAGGGGTCGGCAGCACAGCGGGCGCCGTCGCCACCGGTCCGGGGTAGGTGCGCTGGTGCGGAACCTCGACCAGCCAGTCACGTGCGCGACGCCGCGCCGGCAGATCGCCTGTGGCGACCTCCACGACGGTGGTGTCCTGCGGCCCGAGCCCGTCGACCAGGTGCCCGGCCTGCGCCACGACCAGAGGCTGGGGCGTCCGGCGCCGCAGCCTCATCGCTGGGCGCTTGGCCGCCGCACGGGGGGCAGGTGGGGATAGCACGCACTGGCTCCTTCCAGGGGTTCGTCCAGCCCATCGGCCCCCCACGCGCCCGGCTGAGCCAGGCGCTTCGTCCTCACCCCGCCGCCGACGAGCGACGCCACGGCAAGGCGTCCACGCGCAAGCAAGTGTTCGAAGACGTGTCTTCGCGTGAGAGCCTCGCCTTGGTCGCCTCTGGGTGGGCCGGGGGTGACAGGTCAGGGTCAGCGGAAGGAGACCAGGCCGGGGGCGACGATCTCCAGCTGGGCGGCGAGCTCGCGGTGACGCTGGGTGGGCACCTGGTCCAGGGCGTGCTCCAGGTGGGGCAGGGCACGTTCGTCGTGGTAGTCGGTGACGGCCAGGGCAGCAGCGACGGCGCGGTCGGTGGGCTGGGCGTGGTCGTCGGCGGCAAGGCTGACCAGGGTTGACAGGTCGGCCATCCCGTGGCGGTGCAGACGGGCGTCCCAGTCGGTGGCTGCGTCCAGGCCGTGCAGGGGGGCGACCTGGGCTGCGGCGGCGAGGACCGCGGGGTCACCGGGGCGGAAGGAGTCCATGAGCTCCAGGACGCGTAGCGCCGGACGCGAACCGTCTTTGGCTGCGACCATGGTCCAACGTTCCCACTGGGCTGGTGACAGGTCCGGCAAGACGGCGCGGACGGCGTCTTCGCCGAGCTCGCGCACAACGACCGGAGAGACGTCGACATGTCCGCCGCGCAAGGCCGCGCGGACCACCCCGACCGCGGCGTCGGTCCGCCCGGCCCGTGCGAGCAGGCACGACTCGACGTCGACTGCGCTGTCACGGCGGCGTTTGCGTCCGGCACCGTCGTAGAACACGGCCGGGACACGTGCGAGCGCTGCCAGACCCGCGTCGACGTCGCCAGCGTGGCCGGCGACCCGTGCTGCGGCGATGTCGACGAGAGCGTTGTCGGGCTGGGCCGCCCGCCACCGTGCGACCCACCGCTCGGCGCCCTCAGTGTCGCCGGCGGCCAGATGGGTGCTGATCTGGGTACGTGCCACAGACTGGACCTCAGCGTCGGTCAACCACCCCGAGGCGGCCCACGCCTGGTCGGCGACCTGGGCTGACTCACTGGTCTGGGACCGTCTGGCCAACCACCGGGCCAGGCGTACCTGCACCGACGCGGCGCGGGCCGGGTCGTGCGCCGCCTGGGCCCCGACGAGCTCTTCGCGCGCCTGCGAGATGTTGCGGTCGACCTTCTTCATACTGGTCCGACCTGCGTCGGCGTACCCCCCGCGTCGTAGCCGCACACCGCCTAACAGGCTGCGCTCGGCCGCACCGTGAGGCACAGAAGACACAAAAGCGACAGTGAGGCGGTCGTTGTTTTTCATCGCAGGCTCCACAACCTTGACGTCCGTACACTCTCATCGGCGCGCCCGGACCGCCTCTTGAACGGTTGGGGACAATTCAACAAAGCCCGGACGAGTGAACCGTGCGCCAGATACCTGCGGGGCCATGGCTGGTGGTCGATGGGACCGGCGAACCAGTCCGGGGAGGATGCCCGCATGTCCGAGCGCAGGTCGGCCCCGTCACGTACTGGGCTCGTGCACCCGCCAGCGCCTGTGCTGCAGGTGCCCCACCAGCCTCTGGTCCGTGTCGCGCTCGTCCACCAGCCGTTGACAGACCCCCACGGGCAGGTCGCCGCGTTCGCGTTACGTGACATGCCGCACCAAGCCCGGCGGGACCTGACCAGCGACGGGGGTCTGGACGCGGCGTACCAGGACGCCGACCTGGTCTGCCTGGCCGCTGACCGTCCACTGCTGCTGCAGGCAACACGGCGGGTCCTGGTCGGCGAGGAGGAGTTCGTCGTCGCCGACCTTCCCGCCGAGCAGGCACAGCTCGGGCAGGTCCAGCCGATCGTCGCGTGGCGCCACGCGCACGCTCTGCGCACGTCGGTGAGCGGGTTCACCGGCACCGAGGCCGAAGTGGTCCTGCTGCCCAAGCTCACCATGGTCGCAATCGGCGCAGATGTGGGCGACAACCAGCTCGGGCACCTCATCGACCTGGCGCACTCGATGGGTGTGATGGTCGTGGCACAGCGTGTGCGTACCGCTGCCGAGCACCGGCGGGCGTTCGACCTGGGGGTCGACCTTGTCGAAGGTCGGGCCATGCCTGATGGAGAGCTGGAGCAAGGGGGGTTGTCCGCCGGGGACATCAGCTGTCTGGAGCTGTTGGGCATGCTCGCCGAAGAACCGGTCGACTACGAGGCGATCACCGGCCTGGTCGCCTGCGACCCAAACCTTGCCGTCGGGGTGCTGCACCTGGTGAACTCTGCGGTGTTCGCCCTGCCCGCACCGGTGGAGTCGGTGCGCCAAGCAGTGGTCATGGTCGGTCCGCGGTTGCTACGGGCGCTGGCGGCGACGTCGCTGAACCAGGCGCGCCGGGCCGACACCGACGAGCTGTGGCATGTCTTGGCCCAGGCTCTGGCCTGCTGGGAGCTGTCCGAGGACGACACTGGGTACACCGTCGGGCTGCTGTCGGCGGTGATCGACCAGCGCGGGGTCGATCCAGCCTGGCTCGCTGGTATGGCTGGGTTGTCACCTGCGGCGACCGACGCCCTGGTCTCGCTGGGCGGACCTGTGGGCGCCGCGCTCGAAGCGCTGCGTGCGCACGAGCACGGCGACGCTCAGGTCGCGCTGGACCACGGTATGGACCCGCACGTGGTCTCACGTGCGTGGCTCGAGGCTCTGACCGAAGCCCGTGGGATCGCCACAGCCCTGACGACCGACCCGTGAACAGTGCCGCCGGCGGCTGCTCGTCGTGGATGTGGCGCTGGCGGTGCTCGTCGCGCGTGGACGCGCGGTGGTCCAGACCCGGGCGCTGTGGCCACCTCGTCGCACCCCGCGACGGTTGTGGGGCAACAACCCTGACGGGTCAGGCGGTCGCGCGGTCCAACGTGGTGCTGTGGCGGGCCCGCTGGGCCGGGACACGGTCGAGCATCGGCTGGCCTGAGGCACGTGCGGCGACAGCGGCGAAGTAGTTCTGGCGCCGGCGTTCGGCGACGCCCTCACGCTGGGGCGCGGCGACAAGGTCAGGGTCCAGGGAGTGGTTCATCCCGTCGCGCAGCAGACCGAGGGCTTCGGTGCGCATCTGGGAGATCCGCGACTGGGTGACGTCGAGCTCTTCGGCGAGCTCGGCGACGGACCGCTCCTGCAAGAACAGGCCTTCGATGACGATCCGCAACCGGTCGGGCAGGCACACGACCGCCGAACGCAACCAGTGGATCCGTTCTCCAGCCAGCAGCGACTCTTCGGGGGTGTCGTCACCGTCGCGGATCGTGTCGGCCACGGGGTGCTCGGTCGCGTCGATCGACAGCACGCGGCGCTCGGCGTCCATACGGGCGGCGTCCACAGCAGTGGTGTCGGTGCCCATGGACTGGGCAAGCTCGTCGCGGGTCGGGGTGCGCCCGAGCGTGGCCCGCAAGGAGTCGGAGGCGTTCGCCAGCTCGCGCGCACGGCGCCTGGCACCGCGGGTGGCCCAGTCCATCGAGCGCAGCTCGTCGAGCAGGGCCCCGGCGATACGCAACGCTGCGTACCGGGCGAACGGCACCCCTGTGCTCGGGTCGTACGCCTTGGCGGCCAGCACCAGCGCCAGGTTCCCAGCCGACGCCAGCTCGTCGCGCGAGACTGTCGGCGGGACGCGGTGCAGCATCTCGGTCACGTGGTAGCCGACGAGCGGGAGGTGGCTGAGGATCAGCTCTTCGGCGTCAGGACGGGCATCGATGGTCGTGGCATTGGTCACGGCTGGTTTTTCGTCGCATCGAGGCGCCGACTTGAGCACCAATCTTCCGCGCGCATTGAGTTAGCTCTGGGCATGGCACGTCGCAACCGGGGCGAACCGGTCGGCGAGAGCCGGACGATACGGATTTTCCAGGACGGTTCGACGTCGTCATCCCACCAATCGCTCACGAGATGTCCGGCTTTCCTTTCACCCACCAGCTCACCCACACAGACGCAACCAGGCACCCAGGCGAACCAATGGATCGCCCGGTCGGCCCCTACCTCGATGGTGGTTCGTCACAACCCGGTGACCCCAACCGATGGGGGGGCAAGGCCATCTGGACCCAAGGAGACACCCAATGCTCAGCGACCTGTCAGAGGTTCTCTGGCGTGAACGGCACCTGCTGGAACTGCTGGTGTTCAAGCTTGAAGAAGAGCAGCTCGTCATCACCTCCGGACGCACCCGGTGGTTGGCACATGCGGCACGTGAGGTCGAGAACGTCCTTGACGAGATCCGCGCAGCAGACCTGGGGCGGGCTATCGAAGCCGATGAGGTCGCGGTCACCTTGGGCCTGGAACCGGGCGCCAGCCTCAACCAGCTCGCCAGCGCCGCCCCGGCTCCCTGGGACGAGCTGCTGCGCGCCCACCGTGACGCTTTTTGCTCGTTGACCTCGGAGATCAACTCGCTGTCGTCGGGTAACCGCGACCTGCTGGCAATCTCTTACCGCGCCACCCAGGAAGCCCTGGCGGGGCTGCAGAAGTCCGTGATGACCTACGACGGGTCAGGCCAGAGCGCCGCCCAGGTGGCGGTGGCGCAGCTGGTCGACCGAGCGATGTGATGCGCTCATGAGCACATTCTCGGGGATCAGCACAGCGCTCAGCTCTCTTATCGCCCAGCGCCAGGCCATCAACGTCGCCGCCCAGAACCTGGCGAACGTCAACACTGTCGGGTACACCCGTCAGCGCGCGAACATGGTCTCGGTCGCGGGCACCGACGCCCCGGCGTTCTTCTCCAAGACTGACGGTGTGGGCAACGGGGTGCGGATCGACTCCATACAGCGCCTCGCCGACGCGTTTGTCGACGCCCGTCTGCGCAGCGCCGCGGGGTCCGCCGGGTTCCTCACAGCCCGGGCTGAGGCGTACGTCATGCTGGAGAACTCTTTTGGGGAGAACTCCGCCGACGCGCTGTCGTCCCAGCTCGGGCAGATGTGGAACGCCTGGCAAGAGGTGGCGAACAACCCTTCCGAGGCGTCGACGAAAGCGGTGCTGCTCACCGGCAGCCAACAAGTCGTCGACAAGATGCACGCCCTGGCCCAGTCGATCTCCACCCAGTGGAAGAACACGTACTCGGCGACCTCGTCGCTGGTCAACCAGGTGAACTCCACCGCTGCGTCCATCGCCGACCTCAACTCCAAGATCTTGGGCCTGACCGCCAACGGCCAGCCCGCCGGAGAGCTGCAAGACCTGCGCGACCAGCTCATCACCCAGCTGTCAGACATGGTCGGGGCGACTGCCTCACCGCGCCCTGACGGGCAGATCGACGTCATGGTCGGGGGGAACGCGCTGGTCTCGGGCAACCGCACGTCCCAGCTGTCGCTCGCCGGTGCCACGACCTACACCCAGGCCGCTGCGGGCGACGCGGTCACACTGCAGTGGAGCGACCACCCGACGGTCCCGGTGGCCCTCACAGGCGGGACGGTCGCTGGGCACCTGACGACGATGGCGCCGCCGGACGCCGGGGGGATCCTCACCACGGCCGGAGCCGCGCTGGACAAGGTCGCCGTCGAGCTGATGACGTCGGTCAACGACCTGCACGCCACCGCGGTGACCGTCGACGGGACCCCAGGCGGGGCGTTCTTCGCCGGGACCGGCGCCGCCGACCTGCGCCTGGTCATCACCAACCCCTCAGACGTGGCTGTGGCCGACCCGACGATCGGCGGGTACGACGGGTCGGTCGGCCTTGCGATCTCACGCCTGGCCACAGCCTCTGGAGGGCCCGACGACCAGTGGAGCCAGCTCGTCGTCAGCACTGGGTCGCGCACTGCCGCCGCTGTGTCGTCGGCTGTCGTCGCTGAGCAGGCGCGGTCGGCGATCGCCGCCGAACAGCTGGCCGGGGCGTCGGTCGACGCCGACGAAGAGACGGTCAACCTCATGACCTTCCAGCGTGCGTACCAGGCCGCTGCACGCGTCATGAGCACGATCGACGAGATCTTGGACACCCTCATCAACCGAATGGCGGTGTGAACATGATCGGTCGTGTCACCTCTCAGACGATCGCGCGGTCCACGCTGGCCAACCTCCAGTCGAACTTGTCCTCGGTCTCCAAGCTCCAGGCCCAGCTGTCCAGCGGCAAGAAGGTCACCAAAGCTTCGGACGACCCGGTCCACGCCTCGCAGCTGATGTCGCTGAGGGCTGAGCAGACCCGCAACGGCCAGTACGAACGGAACGTCCAAGACGCGAGCAGCTGGTTGAACACCATCGACTCAGCGCTGCAGACCGCGTCGAGCAACCTGCGCCGGGTGCGCGACCTGGTCATCCAGGGCGGGAACACAGGTATCCCGCAGATCGCCAAGGACGCCCTGGCCACCGAGATCCGCGAGCTCAAGGACGGGTTGCTCACCACAGCCAACACGACCTACCTGGGACGTTCGGTCTTCGCCGGGACGTCGACGACCGAGGCGTTCACCCCTGCGTACACCTGGACCGGCAACGACGCTGGCCACGTCCAGCGGGCGGTGGCCGACGCGGCTGAGGTGCGGGTCGACTCCAACGGCCGCAACGTGTTCGGCGAGGGCGCCAGCTCGTTGTTCGCCCTGCTCGACCAGATCGCCACGTCGTTGGAGGGCGGCGGCAACCCCGCCGACCACCTGGACCAGATCGACGCGTTCTCCACCGACATCCGCGCCGAGCTGGCGTCGGTGGGTGCACGCCAGCGCACCGTGGAGAACGCGACGACCCAGCTGTCGGACGCTGGGCTGAACCTCACCACACAGGTCTCTGGGATCGAGGACATCGACCTCGCCCAGGTGATCTTGCAGCTGCAGTCCCAGCATGTGGCCTACCAAGCCTCCCTCGGGGCGGCGAGCATGGCCCTGACCCCGAGCCTGATGGAGTTCTTGCGGTGAAGACACAGGTCAAGCAGGACACCAGCACCGAGCTGACGACGCCACCACCGCAGCCAGCCGCCCTGGAGGTGGCCACTCCCGGTGGGTGCCACCAGGTTCCGGGACGTCTGGACTTCGTCGAAGCCCTGCCTGGGCTGCCCGGCCGGACGGCCTACGACTTGCAGGCCCTGGACGATCTTGGTGTGCTGTTCGCCATCCGCAGCGACCCGCTGGACGGACCACAGATCCGCTTGTTCCTGGTGAGCCCACACGTGTTCTTCCCCTCGTACACCCCGCAGATCCCGGCTGACGCGCTGGGCGAGACCAGCACCGACCAGGTGCTGTTCGTCGTCGTGCGCCCCGCCGACACCGATGGCGAGGCACCGACCGCCAACCTGCTCGCTCCGTTGGTCGTCGACCCGACGACCGGCCGTGCTGCCCAGGTCGTGCTCGAGGGAGACCACCCCCTGCAGGCTCCGGTGGGCTGATCGTGCGCTACTTCCGCAGTGGAGGAGCTATGACCGACGTCCATGACCAGGCGCCGATGCGCAGGTGGAGCACACCGGCGATCGGACGCCAGCCCGTCGTCCGCCCTGACCGGTCTGTGTTCGCCTGGGCTCTGCGAGCAGAGTCCAGCCCGAACGCCGACAGCACCGCCGCCGACCAGGTGGACCGGGCTGTGGAGGCCGAGTACGCCCTGCTCGACCTGGCCACCCTCACCGGCGGGCGTCCGCTGCTCGTGCGGTGCACCCCGCGGATGCTCTCCGGTGAACGCCCCCTGGCCGCTGACGGCGTCGAGGTCGTCCTTGAGCTGCCCGGGGCGATGGTCGACGACCCGCAGACCGCCGCGAGCATCGCACGCTTGCGCGGGCTGGGCACACGCCTGGTCCTTGGCGACTACACCGCCACACCTGAGCAAGACGCCCTGCTCAGCGACGTGCACATCGTCAAGGTCGGCGCTGATGCTGACGACCTGGCCAACCTCGTCGCCCACGCCCACGCCGCCGGGGCAACAGTCATCGCTGAGCACGCCGACTCACGTGCCGATATCAGCCGAGCCCTGGACGCAGGGGCTGACCTGCTGCAAGGCCCGATGTTCGAACGCGGCGGGGACGTGCTCGAGCAAGAGTTCACCGCTGGGGAGCTGCAGTGCCTCGAGCTCATGGCGCTGCTCTCGGACGACCCGGTCGACCAGGCAGCGGTCATCGGCCTGGTCGCCGCCGACCCGATGCTCTCGGTGCGGGTGCTGCACCTGGTGAACTCGGCAGCCTTTGGCCTGCCCCGCGAGATCGACTCGGTGCGCCAGGCTGTTGTCCTCGTCGGACCGCACCACCTGTCAGCGCTGGCGATCTCCTCGTTGGTCGGCGCCCAGCCGTCGACGGTTGCTGAGCTGTGGGCGATACTCACCCGAGCCCTGGCCTGCTGGGACCTGGCCGGGTCCGACGCCGGGTACACCGTCGGGCTGCTGTCCGCGGTCGCCGAGCAGCGCCACCTGGCCATCGAGGCCCTCATCTCGCGCACCGGCGTCTCCCAAGAGGTCGCCGACGCCTTGTTCTTCCACTCTGGCCCCCTCGGCGAAGCCCTCGCAGCCGTCGTCGCCCACGAGGCGAACGACATGATGGGGATCCTCGCCGCTGGCCGCGACCCCCACGACGTGTCCGCCGCCCTGCTCGCCGCCGTCCCCGAAGCCCTCGCCATCGCCTCGTCCTTGGCCCTGGACACCTGACCCAGGCGCGGACTTCGCCCGTAGCCGAACGACCTGGCGGGGCAACCTCTGGCACGACCGACCAGGTGCTGTGCGAGCCGTCCACAGCCCACCGCAGCGCACTGGCCGTCTGCAGATCTGTCCCGCGCTGGCCGCTGGAGCCCGACGAGCCCAGCAGACACCGGTGCGGCAGACGCCGTCGTGCGGCGCAGCGCGATCCCGCGCAAACGGCGTCTTTGGCGGGCGGAGAGCATCTCGACCTGCCGTCGAGCTGGTCCCGCTCACCAGTAGGGTAGGTCTGTGAGCGAAGGACTGCGGCCTGTGGGTGCACCGGTCGACGTGCCGATGAGCGCGATCATGCTGGCTGGGACAGGGCTGTGGGGGGTTGGGCTTGTCGTGTCGGGCGTCGCGTGGGGTACCGGGCATGTCGCAGCCGTGGTTCCCACGGCCTGCCTGTGTGCAGTGGTGCTTGGTGTGGCGACGATGGGGTGGCTGCGCCGTCGACCACAGGCTGAGCAGGACCCGGGCTGAGACGGCTGGGCCGGGAACCTATTTGCCCCATCTGCGCATCACAGTGGACGGCAAGCAACCACGAAGGAGAGCGCGATGGGTCGCACGAGCAGGCAATTGAGGTACGCGTTGGTCCCGCTGGTGCTCGGAGTCGTGTTCGTGGTCGCCGGGTGTGACATGTCGGCGTACGACGAGCAGCAAGAGCGTGCGAACGACAGTCGCGGCCCCGGCAGGAGCAGCCAGGTGGTCGACAGCCCCATCGTGGGAGAGTGGCACACCTCGAGCGTCATCGCCGACTTCATGTACTCCGCGCAGAAGATGACCTCCTACGGCGGCGGAGGGACAGGCGAGGGGTACTGTTTTCGCGCCGACGGCACCTACACGTATTACATCGTCACCTCTGGGTACGGCGCAGGGACGATGGCAGGGTGGGTGGTCGAGGACGGCCGTTACCAGGTCGACGGCACCCGTGTCATCCTCTCCGACAGGTATGCGAGCTTCACGAACACGAAAGACCCGTCCCGGTCGTACAGGGACAAGAAGGAAGAGGGCAACAACGTCTACGAGTTCGCGCTGCTCAGCAACGACGAGCTGGAGATCCAGAACAGCGTCACATACGTCGACGGCTCCATCGGCACCGACGTGTTCACACGCTCGCACGCGAACACCAACTTCGACGGCCTCGGCAGATGACCCGACCTGTGGATCGACCCACGAGATGCGGGCACCGGCCACATCCATACCTTCATGACCCCAGAGATCCCGACCGGCGCATCGGGCCTCGCAGAGAGTTGATCGTTTCGCAGGCGTGATGGCACTCCCAGAACAAGATGTGCGTCGGATGTGGCGCTGGGCGGGTGCGTCGCAAGGCGCAGGAGGAGAGCCTCACTGGAGGTGAGGCCGACGACGGCAACGCCGCGACGTGCCCGCCCAGTGCCGCAGACGGCGTGCATCTTGTTCTGGGAGTGCCAGCCCTGGTGGCGCGATGGAGTGGCGGAGATGGGCGCACAGCTCGTGAGGCTTCGGCCGACGGCCGACGTGTTCGGGAGGGCTGGAGACCGCACTGTGAAGACGCGGATGTATGCACCAGGCGACACGCAGCAGCCGCACAAAAATCGCGTAGACCGCGACTGAGCCGCTCACCTGACACTTTGACGACGACACGCCGATCGTACGTCGCAATAATCGTCGGAGATTTCTTCGAGAAATAGTTGTGCTGCGGGGCGGACCTGTGTATCATTGAACACAGGAAGAACGACGGGGCCCAACAGACAGGGGGTGCACAGT
>WRCL01000029.1 GCA_009783975.1 Micrococcales bacterium | reverse complement strand
TGGAACGGGCGCCTGGTCATCGGTCCCCGCGACTTCGTCCGCCACGTCCTCGCCCGGCGGTGACAGCCCAGAGCAGTGCGGTCGGCGGGGTCGTCGATGGTGACACTGGGGACGGTTCCTGTGTCTTGCCTGGCCATCGACATCACCCGAGCCCAGCCCCAGTTTTGGTGGTTGAGCAGGCAAGACATAGGAACCGTCCGCAGTGTCCTCGGCGGCCCAGGGACGTCGCGAAAGCTGATGCTTCCGTCGAGAAGTGGTGCAGGAGCATCACTTCTCGACAGAAGCATCAGCTCTCAGCGGGTTGGGCGGGTTGACGGCCAAGCATTCGAGATGCGACCTGGCACACCAGATGCGACGTTGTGACGTCGCATCTGGTGTGCCAGGTCGCATCTCGCGCGATTCTGGTCATCACCCGAGCCCGGCGCCAGTTTGGTGGTTGAGCAGGCAAGACATAGGAACCGGCCCCAGTGTCCCAGGGTCCGGTGCCAGGGGCTGGCTGTCGCGCGGCTACATCGCCACGACGCGGACCTGGTCGCCGCACAGCCGGGACCAGTCGTCGGGGTCCGATGTGATGACAGTGACACGGCCAGCCTGGCGCAACGCCATCGCTGCTGCTGCTGCGGCGTCGATGGCGTGCTGGTGCCCGTGCAGACCCGCCATGATCGTCCACTCGTCCTAGGTCGCGGCGGTGACCAGGGCCAGCGCCGCCGAGACCTCACGCGGGGTGAGCCCGGTGGCCCAGGGTCTGGCGGGAACTGTACGCGGACCAGGCGCGGGGGACAGAAAATGCCTTGGACAGCCCGCAGCGCCGCTGTCCCGTCAGGCCATGGGCATCTTCGACCGCACGCAGGACGAACCCGACTCGTACGTCGGCGCAGACACCGCGTCCGCGAGGGCCTATCTGAGCCTGGAGGCGCGGGTGGCGTCGCTGGAAGCCGCAGTCGCCCGTCTGCAAGGCGCGACGGCAGCCAACGTCCAGGACGCACCGCCCTGGGACACGTTCGACCGGGAGTCCGAAGCCCGTGCGCTCGCCGCCGCCGGCAGGAAGATCGAGGCCATCAAGCGTGTCCGTGACGCCACCGGCTGGGGGCTGAAGCAGGTCAAGGACTACGTCGACGCGTTCTGAGGGCCAGGCGCGCGGGACGTTCGCGGTGGTGTTCTGCCTGGTCGCAGACTAGGCCGTGGGGTCGGCTCCCTCGTCGTCGACCCGCCCCGGCCGTCCCCGGGCCCGTCCGTCTCGCCGGGCTGGCGCCTTTCGTCACGCATCGACATCAGAATGAGCCCTACGGCCTCTGCGCCGGTCGGCGCTGGCTGAGGGTACGCCTCGCCAGCCTGTGCGCCGGCTGACCACGACGCCCGTGTTACCGTCCAGCATGGACGCCGACCTGACCCCGGCATGGCTTTGTAAGCAGGAGGACCACCTGCGTCTTGAGGCGCGTGTCGCGGTGCTTGAAGACCTCGTCGCGAACTTGCGGGTGGCCCTGGCCAACACCTGCGGGGTGGTCGTCGAAGACCCCGTGGTCTCAGCTCCGGGACCGGACTGGGGATCGCCGTCGCCGCAGCCAGGTCGCGGGCTGTGGCGGGGCCGGCGGGCAGCGGGCCCGTCCGCTCTATCGGACGCCCCGGACTGGCAGTCGCCGTTCCGCATGACGATCGATGCTGTCACCACCGTCACCGGCCGCGGGGCGGTGGTCACTGGCCGTGTCGAGCGTGGGTGCCTGAGACGCAACACCGAGGTTGAGATCGTCGGTGCCTCTGGGCCGGTAGTCCGGGCAACGGTGGTGTCGATGGCATCGTTCGCCGGCGACACCGACCTCATCCAGGCCGGCGACAACGTCGGCCTGCTCCTCAAGGGCATCAAACGCGGCGTGGTAGAACCCGGCCAGGTCGTGGTGACCCCAGGTTCCGCCGACAGTTTGTGACCGAACCTCGCCCCGGCGGGGTACGCCGACCGATCGGCCGCACAAGTTCCTATGAAAAAGTGCGCGGCGAGTACACTTTTTCATAGGAGTTTGTGCAGCGAGCACGAGGAGGACCCTGTGCGCAGGACGATCGCGACCCGGCTGGGCCAGTGGGCTGACCAGCCGAAGGCCTTGCCGTTGGTGCTGCTCGGGGCCCGCCAGGTCGGCAAGACGTACTCGGCGCGTCAGCTGGGGGCTGACAGGTTCGCCAAGGTCGCCTACGTGAACTTCCAGACAGACCTGGCCCGGTTGACCAGGGTCTTCGACGGGGTGCTCGACCCGTGGCGCATCGTGGAGGACCTTGGGCTGCTGCTCGGGGTGCCGATCACCGCCGGTGACACACTCGTCGTGCTCGACGAGGTCCAGCTGTGCCAGCCGGCGCTGACGAGCCTGAAATACTTCGCTGAGCAGGCCCCCGGGCTGCGGGTCGTGGCGACCGGGAGCCTGTTCGGGGTCACCGTCCACCGCGAGCCGCAGTTTTCTTTCCCGGTCGGCAAGGTCGAGATCGCCACGATGCACCCGATGACGTTCGACGAGTACTGCTGGGCCACCGGTCACGAGACCTGGCCCGACGCCATCCGGGCTTGTCTGGTTGACGACCGCCCGTTCGTCGCTCACGACGACGCCTTGGCCCAGCTACGCCGGTACCTCATGGTCGGTGGGATGCCCGCGGCCGTCGAACGTCTGGTCACCTCGGGGGACTGGGAGCAGGTGCGCCAGGTCCAAGGCGACATCGCGCACCTGTACGCCGCTGACGCCAGCGTGTACCTCGACGACGCGACCGCTGCGCGTGTCCGGGCCGTCTGGGACAGTGCACCGCACCAGCTGGCGCGCGAGAACCGCAAGTTCAAGCTCGCTGACATGGCCAAAGGTGCCAGGGCCGAGCAGTACGAGGCAGCGTTCGCCTGGCTGGAGAACGCCGGGCTGATCCACCGGCACCGGTTGGTCGAGGACCCTTCACCCCCGTTTCGCCACCAGGTGGACGGGACGTTCTTCAAGGTCTACCTCGTCGATGTCGGCCTGCTGTCCCAGGCGCTGGGGGTCCGTGCTGGTGCCTACCTCGACGACGCCACCCGGCGAGTGATCTCACCGGTGTTCCATGGCGCGCTGGCCGAGAACCTCGTGAAACAAGCGCTGGAAGCCCAGGGCGTCGCCAGCGGGTACTGGACCTCGGGCAACACCGCAGAGGTCGACTTCCTCGTGGCCGACGCCCAGATGCGCGGGCTCCCAGTCGAGGTGAAGTCAGGTGACAACGTCCAGTCCAAGAGCCTGCGGGTGTTCGCCGAACGTCACCACCCGCCCTACGCTGTGCGCTGCTCGACCAAGCAGTTCGGCCGCGAGCCCCACCTGCGCTCGGTCCCGCTGTACGCCACCTTCTGCCTGGGGGACATCCTGGGCTGACCACGACGGGCGATGCGAGGTCCTCCGGGCAAGGGCTGAGGGACGAACTTTGGGGTGAGGGACAAACCAATATGTTCGTCCCTCACCCCAAAGTTCGTCCCTCACTGGTGACGACGAGCCGGTGCAGCCAGCCTCGCGAGCCTGTGCGCCTCCTTCGGCGGGGGCGTCCTGCGGCTGGCCATGACGACGCCCGTGTGACCGTCCAGGGCGGTTGTGCCGCGGAGGGCACCGGAGCTGTTGGACGCTCCGGACGTGTCAGCCATCATCGGCATCGGCCACCGACGCGTCGTCGGCCTGCTCCGTGGTGCCGACGACGAATCCTGCGTACCTGGCATCGCAGTGGATGCCATCTGACAGGAAGTCTCGGAAGCTGTCAGCATGGAACCACATCAGACCGAGGTCGCTGTCTGTCAGAGCGTCAGCCTGCTTCGCTCGAGACGAGTCCGTCAGGTGCGAGAGATCAAACTCTTCGAGAAGATCGTCCAGCTGCTCGCACCCAGCGTACATCTCGTGGTCGAGACTGGCTATCCTTCCCTTGTTCTCTCCCGCCAGGACCTCGACGTACTCATCACCCCCATACCCTGCGCCGATCGGCAGAAAGATCTCGCTGAAGATCGAGGCTGCGTTGTCTTCAAGATCATAATACGGGTCGCGTGCATCTGCGTTGTACAGAACACGAATATCGGGGCTGCCGGTGGGTTCCAGGTCAGGTTCTGCCAGGTATGCGTCCCGGCAGTCTGAGTCCCGCAGGTCGTCGAAAATGAATCCGTTTTGAGTCGCAAGGAACTCGGCGTACTCCGCAGAGAACAAGAGTCGCCGCTGAAGCTCTGCGACCCGTTCCGGTGGCACGGGGGCGTTGCCGAAAGGATTCGGGAAGACAACTTTCATCGCACGCCTTTCTCGTGGACAGGGCACACCAGCCCATCGAGCAAGAATAGTACTGCATCGCGGGGCTCGGTGACGGGACTGTGCGGACGGTTTCTGTGTCCTGTCTGGCAGGCGGGTCCGGCCTGGTCGTTCTGTGCCGGTGGCGCTCGGGTTCCACATGACTGCGCCAAGACACGAGGAACCGCCCAGCGTCCGCACGTGCTGTGCGGTCACCCGTCCCGTGCTGGGGTTCAGGCCCGTTCTGCCTCACGGTCGAGCACCGCTTTCGCATAGGCGCTGGGGCTGAGGCCGAGTGCCCGTGCAACCGCAGCGAGCCGGTCGAAGTGCTCAACCTCGGCAGCGTCGGTCCACGTGATGGTGATCTGGCGGTGGGGTCTGGTCGCGATGTGGCAGAAATCTGCCGGTGACCCCCACACGCACGTTCTGCACTCAGCGGGGTCCTGTCGGGTCCAGTTGGGGCAGCTCTCGCAGGTGAACGACTTGGCTCGGTTGTCCGAGGCGCACAGGGGCATGAAGTCATCGAGGTGGCACTGGTCACCATCTCCGGCGACACGAAATGGGACGCGGTGGTCTGCCTGGAGCTCGCGGGTCGTGAAACTGGCGCCGCACATCGCGCAACGGTGGTCGTGCGCGGCAAACAGCGTGTCGCGAAACTTCTTCGGGATCTTGGTCCGTCCTGGGTGCCCCAGCGTTGAGTCGACGATGAGCGTGTACCGTGCCATGCGGTGTCCGCCCACAGTGATCATCGACTTTGCCAGGCGGATGCCGGCATCTTTGACGTCCCCGATGGCGCGCGGTGGGTGGTCGTACCCCATCGCTTCGATATCGGCGGTGGTCACCGAGCCGTGGGCCAACATGAACTCCACAGCCTTCTTCGCCCGTGCCGACATCTCGCGGCTGCGGAGCCATGTGACGAACTCTTCGGGTAGGTCAGCACTCATGGAAGGTCACCACAGGGCATTGATGGGCTCGGGCACCAGGCGGGCGTGTGCAGCCTTTGCGCCCCCAAGACGGTCGACGAGCGCGGGGGACAGGTACAACGACTCGGTGGTCTCGTCTGCTGCGCCGTTGAGGGTGCTCTGGGATGAGCGCCCGGCACACAGGTGAAGGTGGGCCATCCCCAGGCCTGGGTCGAGAGGCGCTCCGTACTGCTTGCCGCCGGTGGTGCCGTCGTAGGAGACCATGAACGACACGCCGATCCTCACAGCCTCGCCGAGCGTCTGCTCGAACTCGGTGCGGCGCAAGCCTTGGAGGTAGCGGGTGTCACGCGCCTGCGAGACGCCCTCATATGGCGGGTCCATGTAGACGACGTCGGACGCTGCGGCGCCAAGGAGCACCGGGCGGTAATCACCAGCGCAGGCTGTGGTATGGCGCATGACGGCTGATGTGCGCTGGAGCCGGTCTCGCATGGCGTGGGGCTTCGCGCCCAGGCGCCGCTGGTCCGCACCCTGGTTGAACTCGCCGCGCTGGTTGTACCGCACGGCGGCTTTGACGCACCGGGCGAGCAGGTAGAGAAAATGCACTGGGCTGTGGGTCTGGTTGAACGTGTCGCGGACGCGGTTGTAGTAGGCGCGGGGGTCGTCGAGCTGGTCATACCAGAGCTGCTCGTACCCGTCGGCAAGAGCCTGCGGGGCAGTGAGCAGATATGACCACAAGGCGACCAAGGGCTCGTTGGCGTCGCTGATCTGGACGGACCCGACGCGTCGTGCATGCATCGCGGCGACCGACACGGCTGCTGACCCGGCGAACGGTTCGTACAGCGTGGTGGTGTCGTCGGGCAGCAACGGGATGATCGCGTGGGCCAACGCCCTCTTGCTGCCCTGGTACGGGATGGCGTGGGGGACGTCGGCGAGCACGTCCAACCGGGGCGCACGGATCGGTGCAGGGGCTGCGGTGTGCGGCGCCTGCCGCTCGAGCGTCACGGTCATGTCATGCCTCCCTGGATGGTGCGAACGTTACGCTACCGCGAATCGGTCGAACAGACGTCCACAGGCGCGCCCGGTCCTCGGGGCTAGGGCTGAGGGACGAACTTCGGGGTGAGGGACGAACATACAAGTTCGTCCCTCACCCCGAAGTTCGTCCCTGGTGACGACGAGCCGGTTAGCTGGCTGCGAGGTAGTCGTGGACCTGGGTTCGGGTGGCGTCCAGGGCGGTGGTGCCGGCGCGGACCGCGTGCTCCCAGGCGACGACGTTGCGCAGGGCGGTGTCGACGTCCCAGGTGGGGGACCAGCCCAGCTCGGTGCGGGCACGGGCTGAGTCGAGCATGAGCAGGCCGGCCTCGTGGGGGCCTGGCTCGGCGTCGGTGCGCCACGCCGCGCCGTCGCCCCAGGCGGTGGCCAGGCGGGTGGCGACCTCGCCGACGGTCAGGGCGTCGTCGGTGGAGGGGCCGAAGTTCCAGGCGGTGGCGTGGCGGTCAGGTGACAGGTGCTCGGCGAGGGTGAGGTACCCCGACAGCGGTTCGAGGACGTGCTGCCAGGGGCGCACCGCGGCCGGGCGCCGCAGCACCGCCTCGCGGCCGTGGGCGTACGCGCCGACAAGCTCAGGCATGAGGGCTTCGGGGGTGGCGTCCCCGCCGCCGACGACGTTGCCGGCCCGGGCGGTGGCCACCGCGTACCCCGCGCGCGGGAACGACACAGCCATGGACCGCGCGACGATCTCCGCGGCGGCCTTGGACGCCGAGTACGGGTCGTCGCCGCCCAGCGCGTCGACCTCGCGGTAGCCCCACACCCACTCGTTGTTCGCGTACACCTTGTCGGTGGTCACCACGACGCACCGGGTCACCGCAGGCACGTCCCGGCACGCCTGCAGGACGGCGAACGTGCCCATGACGTTGGTGGAGAACGCCTCACCAGGGTCGTCGTAGGACTCGCGCACGACCGTCTGCGCAGCCAGGTGCAGCACGACCTGCGCACCGCTGGCGGCAACAGCCTGGGTCAGCCCCGCGGTGTCGCGGATGTCGGCGCGCTCGTCGGTGGCCACGAGCGCACCAAGCCCAGCGCGGGTGTACAGGTAGTGCTCTGGGGTGTCCAGCGCGTACCCGTGCACCTGCGCGCCCAGCGCGTCGAGCAGCACGCACAACCACGCCCCCTTGAACCCCGTGTGCCCCGTGACGAACACCGACCGGCCTGACCAGAACGAGGTATCCACGCCTTCCACCGTACCGGGCGGGAAGACAATGGGGACGGTTCCTGTGTCTTGCCTGGTCAGACGCCTGCTCTCCGAGCAGGCGTCTGACCAGGCAAGACACAGGAACCGTCCCCATTGTCTTCACCCATTGTCTTCACGCCACCAGCGCCTGCTCGTACAGGTCCAGGGTCGCGGTCGCGACGGCGTCCCATGAGCAGGTGGCGGCCACAGCAAAGCCGCGTTCGCGCAGGGTTGCGGCGAGGTCGGGGTCGTCGGTGACCTGGCGCAGGGCTTGGCGCAGGGCGTCGGCGTCACCGGGGGGCACCAAGACACCTGCGTCGCCGACGACGTCGACGAGGGCCCCAGAACGGCTGGCGACGACGGGGGTTCCGCAGGCCATGGCTTCCACGGCGACGCGGCCGAACTGTTCGACCCAGCCGTGGGCGCCGCGGCCCGAGCGGTGCGAGTCCAGCGACGGGACGGCTAGGACGTCCACCCCGCGGTAGAACTCGACGAGGTCGGGCCCCGACAGTGGTCCGAGGAAGCTGATGCGCCCGGCGCCGGGGGCGGCAAGGGCCCGCAGGTCGTCGTCGTCGGGGCCGGCGCCGGCGACGCGCAAGGTCAGAGCGTCGTCGGCGAGGACGGCGCGGATGAGCACGTCGACCCCTTTGTGCTCGACCAGACGGCCGGCGTACCCGACGGTCGTCCCCGGCCGGTGCACCGGCCCGGGGGTGAACACCGACAGGTCCACCCCGAGCGGGATGTTCACCACCGGGCAGGTCGCACCTTTGCGCTGGGCGATGGCCACCGCGTCGTCGTTGCACACCGACATGGCCGCGGCGTGGCGCAGCACCGAGCGTTCCAGCGCCCCGAACGGCCACGGGTACCGCTTGAAGATGTTCTGGGCCGACGAGGTGAGGTACGGCGCACGAGGCTGGGGACGTCTGCGCAGACGGTCCCAGGTGCGCCGCAGGGCCGCCAGGACGAGGATCTCGGCGCTGACCAGGGCGTACGGTTCTTGCTGGATATCGAGCACGTCGTGGGCCCGGCCCAGGGCCTGCCACAACGGCCGTGGGGCGAAGACGAACAGGGCAGGGCGCGACCCGAGCGTCGCCACACCGACGACTGGTTCGCCCGGGCGCGGTTGGAGGTGGACTGTGCGCCCGCCCTCGTCCCATGCTCTGGCGCACAGCACCTCGACGTCCACACCGCGCCTGCGCATGACGCGCTCAGCTTCGCGCCAGTCGTCGACGACTGCGCTGTGCGAGACCCGCAACACTCTCATCGCGGCCACCATAGCCGGCCGTGCACTGCGTTCGGGTGATGTAACGCCGGCGCCCGGGGCGCATCTCGGGCACAGCCGTCCACCTGGGGGCAAGGTAGGACACAATGGACGAACACGTGGGACAGGTCGCTGGAGGATCACTCATGCCTGATGGTCATGCGCTGGACACCGACCCTGGTGTGCGCACGTTCGACCGGTCGAACGCCGCCCAGGCCCGCCTTCACCAGCTGGTGCCCGGAGGCGCGCACACCTACGCCCGTGGCAGCGACCAGGTGCCTGAGCACATCGCGCCGGTCATCGACCATGGGGTCGGGGCGCGGGTGTGCGACGTCGACGGCAACTGGTACGTCGAGTACGGGCAGGGCCTGCGCGCTGTGACCTTGGGGTACGGGTACCAGCCGGTCGTCGACGCGGTCGGCGCAGCGGCCGCCGCCGGCCCGGGGTTCTCCCGGCCCAGCAGGTGGGAGGTCGAGGCCGCTGAGCGGTTCTTGGCCCATGTGCCCGGTGCCCAGATGGTGAAGTTCGCCAAGAACGGGTCCGACGTCACCTCTGCTGCGGTGCGCCTGGCACGTGCCGCGACCGGCAGGGACATGGTCGCGGTGTGCGGCACCCAGCCGTTCTTCTCCGTCGACGACTGGTTCATCGGGGGCACACCCATGCGCGCGGGGGTCCCCCAGCGCGACCTTGGCCTGACGGTGAAGTTCGCCTACAACGACCTCGCCTCGGTCGAGGCCCTGCTCGCCGAGCACCCCGGGCAGATCGCGGCGTTCGTGCTGGAACCGGCGACAGCCACCGCCGAACCGGCGCCCGGGTTCTTGCAGGGCCTGCGGGCGTTGGCCACCGCGCACCAGGTGGTGCTCGTCTTCGACGAGATGATCACCGGGCTGCGCTGGGACGTCCACGGTGCCCAGGCGGTCTACGAGGTGACCCCGGACCTGTCGTGCTGGGGCAAGGCCCTGGGCAACGGGTTCTCGGTCTCGGCGCTGGCTGGGCGCCGCGACCTCATGGAGCTGGGCGGGCTGAACACCGACGAGAGACGGGTCTGGCTGTTGTCGAACACCCACGGCGCGGAGACCACAGGTCTGGCGGCGATGGGCGCGGTCTACGACGCCTACGACGCCCGTGACGTCGTCGGCCAGATGACCGCTGCTGGTGAGCGTCTGCGTGCCGGGTGGGTCCAGGCCGCCGCGGACGCTGGGGTCGGTGACCATGTGCCGGTGCTGGGCCGGGCCACGTGCATGGTGTTCGGCACCAAAGACGCCGACGGGGCCCCCTCGCAGCCGTACCGGACGTTGTTCATCGCCGAGATGATCCGCCGTGGGGTCCTGGCCCCGTCGCTGGTGGTCTCCGCGGCGCACACCGACGCTGAGATCGACCACACCATCGACGCGGCCCGCGGTGCGATGGGTGTGTACGCCCAGGCGCTGGACGCCGGGTCGGTCGACGGGTTCTTGGCCGGGCGGCCGGTGTGCCCGGCGGTCCGCGAGTACGCCGCCCCGCGGCGGTTGGGAGCCACACCATGAAAGTTGTGCTGTTCTGCGGCGGGATGGGTATGCGGATCCGTGAAGGTGGCGCCGACGTGCTGCCCAAGCCGATGACGCGGATCGGCGGCCAGCCGATGCTGTGGCACATCATGAAGTACTACGCGCACTTTGGGCACACCGAGTTCGTCCTCGCCCTGGGGTACGGTGCGGGCGTCATCAAGGACTACTTCTTGGGCTACCGCGAGACCGACACCAACGACTTCGTCCTGCACGACGGTGTCCAGCTGTGCTCGCAGGACGTGTCAGGCTGGACCATCACGTTCTGCGACACCGGTGCCGAGACGGCGATCGGCGAACGGCTGCGCCGGGTGCGGCACCACCTGCGCGACGACCCGGTGTTCTTGGCCAACTACGGTGACGGGCTGTCGGACGTCGACATCAACGACCTGGTCGCCCGCCTGCCGGCCGACCACGTCGGGTCGTTGCTCGCCGTGCGCCCCCAAGACTCGTTCCACGTCGTCCGCGCCGACGACGACGGTGTGCTCCAGGCCCTGGAGCCGGTCGGTGCAGCAGACATGCGCGTCAACGGCGGGTTCTTCGTGCTGCGCCAAGAGATCTTCGACTACATGGGCCCCGGGGAAGACCTTGTGCTCGACGCGTGCATGCGCGCCGCACGCGACCGCCGGTTCTCTGCGAACCGCTACGACGGGTTCTGGGCGTGCATGGACACCCAGAAAGAACGCCACGAGCT
>WRCL01000028.1 GCA_009783975.1 Micrococcales bacterium | reverse complement strand
GCTGCCGTCGTACGGTTCGCCGTCGAAAGTCGCGTGGACCTTCACCCTGCCCCGGCCGAACTCCTCGCGCAGGTCGTACGGGAACGGCACGTACGCCCCACCCTTGCCGACCTGCGACGCGCGGATCTGCGCGTCGTAGGAATACACCGTCTCGTTCATGTTGCCTCGCTCCGGTATCGCACCTGTGCTGGGTCTGGTCGCGGCGGCCCGTCGCCGTCGCACGTCATCTGCACCATCTTGGCGCCGGGTGCCAGGAGAAGTCGACGCAGCCGCCAGGCGTGTCGTCCCACCGGCACTGCAGCCTAGGATGGCGGTTGGGGGGCGCCCGCTGAGGAAGGACAAACCATGCGTTTTGAGAACAAGACTGCGATCGTCACCGGAGCTGGGTCGGGGATCGGACGTGCGTGCGTGCTGCGGCTGGCACGCGAAGGGGCGAACGTCATCGCCGCGGACCTGTCGGTGCCCGGAGCTGAGGAGACCGTCGCCCTGGCGCAGGGCGCGGCCGGGTCGGTGCAGGCCTACCAGCTCGACGTGTCTGACCACGGCCAGCAAGAAGCGTGCGTCGCCCACGCGGTGTCCACGTTCGGGGCGTTGCACCTGGCGGCGAACGTCGCCGGCATCCCCGGCCCGGGCAACAAAGCAGCGAACATCGACCCCGAGGTGTGGAAGAAGGTCCTCGACGTCAACCTGTCTGGGGTGCTGTACGGGGTGCGCTACCAGATCCCGGCGATGATCGCCGCTGGCGGCGGGTCGATCGTCAACATGGGGTCGATCGCCTCGGTCGTGGCCATGCCCGACAACGTCGTGTACACCGCGGCCAAGCACGGCCTCATCGGCCTGACCAAGTCCGCGGCGATCAACTACGCCGCCGACGGTGTGCGTGTCAACGCGGTGGGCCCGGGGTACATCAGCACCCCGCTGATCCAGCAGCTGCCCGACGAGGTCGTCCGCGGCGTCGAGGCCCTGCACCCCATGAACCGCCTGGGCACCCCCGAGGAGATCGCCAACCTCGTCGCCTTCTTGCTGTCCGACGAAGCGAGCTTCATCACCGGCGGCTACTACGTCGCCGACGGCGGGTACACCGCCCAGTAACCCCCGCGGCCAGGGTGTTCGCGCGAACACCCTGGCCCTGCCAAGGTCAGCCACAGGTATTGCGGCTCAACCCCTCGCAGGGGCTCATGTGCCTCGAGGACTGGGCTGAGGAGTTCCAGGCATCGGCGGCATGTCGTTGATGCCGGCCAGCCGTGGCCGACACTGCCAGCGACGACCACAGATGATGGGGCATGATGAGCCGCGATGACCGGTCGACGACATGGGTGCAGCCCATCGTCGTCGACGCACGCGGGACGCACACCGCGACGGTGCAGGCGGCGGCGCTCGCCTCGGTGCGCTGCTGGCAGTCGCAGGACGGGCCGTGGCAGAGCTGGCTGGCTGGGCCGTTCACCAAGACGGTCCGCCGGGCCAAACCCAGCCAGGTCGACGCGCTGGCCAAGGAGCCTGGCGCCACGTGCGTGACGACCGACGGCGGACGCGCGGTCGGCTTCCCACCGGTGCAGTACGGCAACATGCCGCGGACGGTCTCGCGGCTCCAGGTCTCGGGCACCAACCTCGCGCGCGACGCGGTGTTCGCCGGAGACCCCGCCTCGCGTGTCATCGTCGCCGTGCGCGCAGACCTCACGACCGGCAAAGCCTGCGCCCAAGCCGCCCACGCCCTGTTCGCCTGGGCGCTGCTCGCCGACCTAGCCCCCGACGACGACCCACTCGCCGCGGTCTCGCTGGTCTCGGCCCAGATGATCGACCGCATCGCCGCTCTCCGGCACGCCGTCGTCATCCGCGACAAGGGCCTGACCGAGGTCGACCCGAACACCCTCACCGCCGTCGCCGTCACCCGGTGACCCGCCGCCCGTCCCGGCGGCGTCAGGCTGTCGTGGCGCTGGTGCTCTGGGCAACCTTGGCCAGGGCTCGAGACACCGAGGACCTGCCAACGCCGAGGGCCTGCGCAATGTGGTCGAAACTGTGTCCGGCGGCTCGCATGGCGACCGCTGCCGCGGTCCGTTCTTGCGTCATCACCGACGGCCGACCACCGACGCGGCCCTGCTCGCGGGCATGGGTCAGCCCGCGCCTGGTGCTCTCGCGAATGTTCGCCACACGCAGCCCAGCCAGGACGGTCATGATGCCGACGATGGCCTCGCCTGTTGGCGTGGATGGGTCGATGTCGCAGGATGGTTCGGCCAGGCTCTTCAGGCGCACCTGACGACGGGCCAGGTCTGTGATGGTCTCGACCGCCAGGGCTTGGTTGCCCGCGACACGGTCCAGCGCCCGGATCACCAAGGTGTCCCCGGGACGCAACCAGTCCAAGCACACGGCCCACTGCGGACGGTCCCCGCGGGCGGCAGACTTGCCGTGATCAACAAAGACCCGGTCGGCACCAGCCGCCCTCAGCTCGGCCTCTTGAGCGCGCGCGTCCTGCTCAGCGCTGGAGACCCGTGCGTACCCGGCGACGGTCATGGCTGTCCTGTGTCCTCAAGCCCGCCGCGCCTCGGGAACGACAGCCTGACCTGCTCGGCCTCGCGCCACACACGGTCGCGTCGAACGGGTGGGGCTGGTGTGACGATGGCGTCGAACATCTCGTGCAGCCGCCCGAAGTCGCGTTGCACCGCCGCGGCGCGGCACGCCTCGTCATTGGTCGACCCGTGCACAGCTCGCCAGTCCAGCTGCCACCCAGCATCGCGCGCGACCCGGCTCCAGAACACCCGCTGGGTGCGGCCGTTGCCCTCGCGGAACTCTCCGCCTTCGACGTTCTTGCGCAGGTCAACCGTGCGCAACTGTCCGGCCCACTCGTGCACGTCCTGGAAAAGCCACTGGTGGATCGCCCGCAGCTCGGCCAGATCACCGGTGGCTTTCGGGGGCCGGTCCACCAGCTGTACCAACCGGGCAAACGAAAGGTCGCCCTCGGCCTCGTCGAGAGCGACCTTTGTCAGCGCACCGACCTTGTTCGCCAACAGCCCGGTGGTCGGGTCCAGGTACGGGTCGACGAAGTCGTCAGGCCAGTCCATAGCGAGCCTGCGCCCGAGCGACCAGCTCGTCGGAGTCGATCCGCCCAGCGACGTACTCGTCAGCATCCGCGCGACCAGCCGCAGACACGTCCAACCCCTCCATCTCAGCGCTGTGGATGGCCTCGGCAACCCGCTGCTCGCGCTCAGCAGCCTGCGCCGGGGTGATCGTCGGAGTGCTCATAGCCCCCATGGCTACCAGAGTGACCGAAAACGGTCGACGAAGGGTTTCGGCCGACTTGGGGGTGGCAGGTCAGCCGACACGTCCCGGCCGAACATGCCGAGCAGGTCCACCGCACCGGTTGCCAGACAGTGCCTGTCTGAGCCCGGGAGCACAACTCGGGGTCCAGGTCTGTGCGGACGAGCTGGGCGGGGTCTCGCGCAGCCAGTATTCGACGGCCAGGCCGGGGACACGGCGGAGCTCGATCCCGTTGTGTGACGAGGGTGAGGCCCAGGCCCAGGGCAGCCAACGTCCGTGACCGGGGAACCTCGGCAGTTCCGATGACCGAAGAACCCCAGGTAGTCTCGGCCGGGTGACGCAGTGGTGGCGCAAGCTCGGGCAGGTCAGGCGACGGTGGTGGGTCCTGGGTGCGGCGGTCGTGGTGGCGGTCGTGGCGGGGCCGATCGTCACGGTGCGCGTCAGCGGGCAGCGCGGCATCGTGACGCTCGACGACGTGGAACCGGCGCCTGTCGCGATCGTGTTCGGCGCTGGGGTCCGCCCCGACGGCACCCCGTCGTCTTACCTGGTGTCCCGGTTGCAGGGTGCTCGCGAGCTGTACGAGGCAGGCAAGGTGTCGGTGATCTTGGTCTCTGGGGACAACGGGCGCACCACCTACGACGAGCCGACCGCGATGGCCGACTGGTTGGTGAACCACGGCGTCCCGCGTGACCGGGTGGTGCTCGACTACGCAGGTTTCAACACCCACGACACATGCGTACGTGCCGTCGAGGTGTTCGCGGTGACCGACGCGGTGCTCGTCACCCAGGGTTTCCACCTTCCCCGCGCCATGTACCTGTGCCGGGGTGCGGGGATGCATGTGCAAGGTCTCGCCGTCGCGCCAGGCCACGACTCGTGGGTGGCTGCCGCACCCAACGGCGTACGCGAGGTGCCCGCGTCCTGGAAGGCCTGGTGGGACCACACCACCGGCCGGTCCCCGACGTTCCCTGGGCCCAAAGAGACGTCCGTCACCCAGATCCTGCGTGAGGTTGACGGCCAATGACGCTGGATGCTTGGGGGTCGCTCAGGTGAAGGCCCTGTGGGTCGCCTCGGCGTTCGACGCGAACGTCGCCGCGGGCGGCCGGGCCTGATCGTGGCGCTGACCACCGGGTCTGCGTGATCAGCCTCGCACAGCCCGGTCATCGGGCCACGGTGCGACGCCCCCGGTGCCGAGCACCGGAGGATTCATGGAGCCAGGCTACCTGGCTTCCAAGACGTCGGGCAGGCTCGGGGGCCAGTTGTTCGAACGTTACGAAAGCAGCTACGATGTGTCCGTGTGAAGGAGGTCATGATGGGCGCTTTGGCCGCTCAGACGTATGTGCCGTCGACCGAGCAAGTAGCGGAGGTACGCAGCTTCTTGGCCGCACACGAGCACAGGCACGGCGAGACGCCCTCGTCTCGGTACTTGCTGGTCGGCGACGGGGAGGGAGACCAGATCGAGCTGCCAGGGACGGTCTACCGGGTCCTGGTCCAGGTGGTCGAGGCGTTGGCAGCGGGCAAAGCGGTGACGGTCACCCCACGAGAGCCCCAGCTGACCACCCAGCAGACCGCTGACCTGCTCGGAGTGTCGCGTCCCACGGTGGTCCGGCTGATCGACTCGGGGGAGCTCGCGGCGGAGCGCAACGGCCACCGCCGGCGCCTGCTCCTCAGCGACGTCCTGGCGTACCAGCAGCGACGACGTGCACGCCAGTACGCGATGCTCGCTGCGACCGCGGTCGACATCGACGACGAGGACGACCCCGCCGAGGTCATCGCACGCCTGCGTGAGGCTCGTGCCGCCGTCGCGGCTGAGCGCAGGGGTTGATCACGACGTGTTCACGGCCCTCCTGGACACCTCCGTCCTGTGGCCCAGCCTCCAACGCGACTTCTTGCTGAGCATGGCAGCCGAAGGACTGTATCGGCCGGTGTGGTCCCAGGCAGTCCTTGACGAGCTCGTGCGCGGCGAGACGAGCAAGCGCGTCCGGCGCGGGGCCAACCCCACGGCGGCACAGGATGCGGCAGCATGGCTGTTCCAACAGATGCAACTTGCCTTCGACGATGCCTGCGTCACCGGGTGGGAACCACTGGAAGGCACATATGGTCTCCCCGACCCAGACGACGAGCACCTTGTCGCGGCAGCAGTCGTCGGTGGCGCCGGTGTCATCGTCAGCGACAACATCAAGGACCTGCCCGTGCAATTGCTCCCTCCCGGGCTCGCAGTGGTCTCCGCCGCACGGTTTGCCGCAGACACGGTTTCCGTGGCACCCGAGGTCGCGCTGCGGGCGGTGAGAGCCATCAGCGAGAGATACAGCACCCCACCACGCAGCGTCGTGGACTTGTTCGACCTTCTCAGGGCTCGGTACAGCATGGACGAGGCTGTCGACCTGCTCACAGACGCTCTCAGATCCCTCACTGACGACTGATCCACCGACCTTGGGACGCGAATGATGGCCCGGAGCTTTCGGTTGGACGGCGATGGCCGACTGGTTGGTGGCCCACGGTGTTCCGCGTGACCGGGTGGCCGGTCAGGTGGTCCATCGACGTTCGACGCGAACGCAGCGGTGGCGGGCGGGGCCCGTTCTTCGCGATGACCACCGGGGCTGCGTGATCAGCCTCGCACAGCCCGGTCATCGGGCCACGGTGCGGCGTCCCTGGTGCCGAGCACCAGAGAACCAGGCGGCGCGTCCTGCACCCCCGCGCCACAGCGGTTCTGGGCCCTGTTGCGCATGACCAGTCCCGCGATCACCGTCGCGAACGTCACCGGGATGAAGATGGCCACTGCGACGACGATGACCACCCCGGCGGCAACAGGCCCCGTGCCCGGCACGAGCAGGTAGAACGACCCGCTGGTGCCCGGGTCGTGGCGGCACACGAACGTGTACTGGCCCGCAGTGTCGGTGCGGAAACGGTACAGCCCGACGTTCGCCTGGACCTGAGTGGTCGAACCCCGGCGGACCCGGGTCTCTTTGACCGCAAGGTCCCACTGGGCGTCGACCGGTCCGCCGACCGTGCACGTGCCGACCCGAGGCGAGCGGGAGGGGATCTCCTCACGGACCTCGTACCACCTGCCAGGCTCCAGCTCGACCGTCAGCTCGTCACCGGTGAAATAGTGCTTGGTCACGGGGTTGAGCAGCGCCACAGCGAGCCCCCCCAGCACGATGACCACAACCAACGCCCCACAGATGCCGCCCAGCCGCAGCAACACCCTGCCGTCGCGCGGCCGTGCAGGGGCATCCTGCGGTGTCCGGTACGGCCCTGGAGAATGGTGCGGACCTGGCAGCGGGTAGGGGTGTCGGGCACTCGTCATGTGTGTGTGATACCCCGGGACCCGCAGGTGTTCCCATCCGGGGGCCTGCCAAGCCTCACCTGCATCATCCTGCCTGGAGGTCCGCCCTGGAACCCGCGTCTTGTCGGCGCGTCGGTCCGGCGATCACCGGACACTGCCTGTGGTGTGGGCGGGCGTCCTCACAAGTGCCGGGTCTCAGCCTGGATCCACCGATTCTTGCCGGCTGCGCGTCCCCTGACGGGCACGCTGGCCGCGTTGTCGCTGCTCAACGGGCCTCCAGCCCGCCTTTCCCCAGCACTCCTCCCCACGTCGGCTGCGCCGCCGCGCGGAGCCTCTTGCGCCGTGGGCCCAGCTCCGCCTTGCCAGCGCACCCGCCAGGTGACGCTCGCTACGGCAACAACCGGTGGATCCAGCCTGGGGCGACGTGTCGCTCTCCGCCCAGGGTCGTTGTTGCTATCAGTAGTATGTATGTACTAAGGTCCGGTCACGGGGGCGAGCCTGCTCCCGGCTGATGGATACATCGATACATCGTCGTAGGATGCACGGAACCGGAGGGAGACCTGGTGGCGCTGCGCGACTCCGCCTGGAAGGAGTGGTACCGGGCGAGACACGACCAGTTGTGTCTCGCGTCTGGCACGGAGTTCGAGGACTACGTCACGGGGTTGTTGAGGCTGTTCCACCCCGACTACGTGAATCCTGATCCTATGGGCTCCCGGGGAGATGGGGGCTGCGACGGCCTGGCGGAACGGGGGACGATCCTCTACGCCTGCTACGGATCTCGGGCTACCACCGACGTGGCGGGTAAGGCCCGTCGCAAGCTCGTCAGCGACTTCGCACGAGGGTTGGAGTGCTGGTCGGGTTTCACGGTCTGGCGTTTCGTGACCAACGCACTGTTCGGGGATGGTCCGACTCAGCAGTTGGTGCAGATGCAGCAAGCGCACGGCCCAGGTTCGGAGCGTCCGATCGATGTCCAGTTGTGGAGGGCTCCTGACGACTTGTGGAACAACGTGGTGACGCGGCTGGACGAGGACCTTCTGGCCGAGCTGATACCAGGCGTACCGCATGCCGAGAGTGCAGAGCTGAAGGATATCGTTCCGTTGATCGAGACGCTCAGGAGCGGATCAGCAGAAAGCGGCGAAGACCTGAGTACGATCAGGGTGGTCCCCGCGACGAAGATGGACTACAACCGCATCTCGGCAGTAAATCTAATCGAGTTCAACGTAGGCCGCTTGTTCTCACGGAGGATCGACGCGTGGTTCGGCAGCCAGACGGACCCTGGTCTGCGAGACTCGGCTGCTCGGAATTTTCGCCAGGTTTACGAGGCGGCCCGCCGGAGCACTGATGTTCCAAGCGAAATCGTGGAGACGATATATGCGAAGTTCGGCTCCGACCCCAGGCTGGACCAGCGCCTGGCCAACGCGATATATGCTGTGACTGCCTACTTCTTCGACTCGTGCGATATCTTCGAAGAGCCGCCAGCGGACGGGAGCGCTTGAGGCATGTTGTTGCCGACGAAGGGGATCAGCGCTGACCGCGCGCTGCTGTCTGTGGGGGCGACGGTCCTGTCGCTGCTGGAGTCGCCGACGACGGTCTCGGGTCTGTGGGAGCGCTACACAAGGCAGCTCGAAGGTGACGATGGCGTCATCACCTTCGACTGGTTCGCCCTGTCGTTGACGATGCTGTTCGTCATCGACGCCGTCTCGTGGGACGACCTGGGACGACTGGAGCGGCACCATGTTTCTGCATGAGATCGGTTCGTCCGACCCGAGGTTCAAGAGACTCAAGTTCCACGACGGAATGAACGTGCTGCTTGCAGCCAAGACGGAAGAATCGACGGCTGGCGAGAGCCGGAACGGTTCGGGCAAGACGAGTTCTGTCCGGATCTTGCGGTACCTGCTGGGTGGTGACCTGGACAAGGCGCTGTCGCGCGACGAACTCAAGGAGCACTCGTTCTGGGCCGACCTGGCGCTTGCCGCGGATCGTGTCACCCGTGTCGAACGAAGCACGGCGAGGCCGAGCAGGATGCGGCTCGGCAGCAGCGAGTTGAGCCGTGACGACTGGCGGTACGAGTTGCGCCGGCAGTTCGGCCTAGGCGACGACGTGTCACGGCCGACTGTGGGCCAGCTGGTGAGCCAGCTGGTCCGGGTCGATTTCCAGGACGCGGTGAGACTTCGCCAGACGGAGCCGATCTACGAGAGCGGGATCCGGGTCGGGTACTTCCTCGGTTTCTCTCCTGAGATCCTTGGAAAGGCTGGTGACATCGCGGTCCAGGAGAAGCACCGCAAGGCTCTGTCCCAGGCCATCAGAGCCGGTGCGGTGCCGGGGATGGCGCTGGCCGAGAACGAGCTACGGGCGAACCTCGTGCACACGAAGGCGCGGTGGGGCCGACTCGCTGACGACCTCAGGCGCTTCCGGGTCGACGACCAGTACGCCGACCACCAGAGGGAGGCGGACCGTCTGTCGAGCGAGATTCGCGACCTCAACGATGAGGCCCTGGCGTTGGAGACGCGGCGACGCGACATCGAGACGGCGATCCTGGAAGAACCGTCCGGTTCTTCCAGGACGACCCCTGAACACGTGCAGACGCTGTACCAAGAGATCGGGCTGGTCCTTCCCGACGCTGTCGCACGACGCTTCGACGAGGTAGCCGCTTTCCATGCCTCGGTGGTTCACAACCGCAGGCTGTTCCTGGAGTCCGAGCTGCGGGACACCGTGAGCCGGTTGGATGACATCGCCGAGCGACGAATCAGCCTCGATGCCGAGCGCGCATCGGTAATGACCCTGCTGCAAGACTCGATGGCTCTGGACACCTTCATGAGCGCCCAACGTGATCTCGCACAGCTCGACGCCCAGGTGAAGGATGTGGAACGTCGGCTGGAGCTGGCGCAGTCGATCACCAGCGACGGTCTGAAGATCAAAGAGATGATGCTCCAGGCCAAGGCAAGCCTCATCACCGAGATCCGCGAGCGGGCGGACTACCGCGACGAGGCTATGGCCCTCTTCACCCAGCTGGGTGAAGAGATCTACAACGACCGTTCCGTCTCGCTCCTGATCGACGCCTCTGACAAGGGAGAGCTCAGAGTCGATCCGAAGATCGACGGCGATGCCTCAACCGGGATCTCGGAGGTCAAGACATTCCTGCTCGACATTGTATGCTTGATCACGGCGATCAAGACAGGGCGATCTCCAGGCCTCCTGGTCCACGACAGCCTCCTGTTCGACTCCATGGACGAACGCCAGCTGGCCTCCTGCCTGAACATTGGTGCACGCCTCGCGGACGAGCACGGATTCCAGTACATCGTCACCCTCAACTCCGACCGTTTAGAAGGCGCCGAGCGCACAGGTTTTGACCCCCGCGACTATGTCATGTCTCCAGTGCTCACCGACGCGGGAGAGGACGGTGGACTCTTCGGTTTCCGCTTCGTCTAGTGTCCTGAGGCGGCTGACCTGCACCGCAGCTGGTGGCGCCGGCTCTGTCGCGTCGAAAATGTCGGAGAGGAGCGGTATCAGGTGGGGTGCGTGGCGAGGCGGAGGAGCGTCGCAGCAGCGCCGCGTCCAAGCCAGGTCCAGATCGCAGGACGGAACCGTGAGATCATCGCCAGACGCACCCATGAGACAGGACCGCCGATGACACGCAACCCGCAGCTGGACGAGGCTGTCGCGGTGTTCCGCGACCTGGGGTGGGCGCAGACCGGCGAGGCCGTTGTCCAAGGTGCTCGACGTGGCGATCACCAACGCTGACCACCTGCGCGAAGCCGGTCGGCGTGGACTCATCCCCGCCGACGCGGCGACCTGGCCAGGTCTGGAGCAGATCGTCGCCCGCAAGGCCAAGGCCCGCACCCTCATGGCGACCCTTGGCCAGAACTGAGGAACCCCCGATGCCCGCACACCACGCACGACCGACGAACACGACCGGCCTGACCTGGGAATCCTTCGAACGCCTTGACACGCCCGAGCCCGAGACAGCGGCCAGGGTTGAGCCAGATCCCCAGAAGGTCGCCGACCTGCTGGGCGAGCTGGTGTGCGACGCGTTTTTCGTCGGGTACACCTTCAGCACCTCGTTCAGCCTGGAGTTCGACCGGTCGGTCTCCGGCCCGCCCGCAGACCCGCGGCTGCCCTCACAGCTGCGGCTGGACCTGCTCGGCGAGTGGTGGATCGACGCGGACGAGGAGTGGAACACCCAGTTCCCTGTGCTTGTCAGCAACGACGTCCCTGGCGAAGCACTCCAAGCCCTCAAGCTCACCAGCCTGCGCTGGTACGCAGAACCGGCCGTCTGCTCCGTCCGCCTGGAAGACCAGGTGCTGGAGCTGAGGTTCACCAACGGCTGGCGGATCAACATCTCCAGCGCCCCAGTCATGGGCTACACCTGGGTCCTCCACGGGGCGGAAAGCCCCCAGACCTGGGCCATCACCTGCGAAGGCGGCGAGTACTTCATCACCGACCTATAACTTCCATGTGAGGGCAGCACTTTGGGATAGGGACCTGTCAGCCGGCTGGGCCGATCAGGAAGGAGAGGAGGTGACCTGGCGCAGCGCATTCCTGGCTGTCCACACGTCGACGACGATGTCACCATCGTTGGTGGTGCGCGTGCGCTCGTGTCCGTGCTCCAAACAGTGCAGCGTGACCATGTTTCCACCGACCAGAACCCACGGGACCCCGACCGAGTCCAGGTCTAGACCGTTCCCGCTTCCGTAGAGTCCCGACCTTTTCGGCAGCGAGTTCCCGACTGAAGGGAACGATGATGGGTTCGACACGCAGGAGCTTCACGGCTGAGTACAAGAAG
>WRCL01000027.1 GCA_009783975.1 Micrococcales bacterium | reverse complement strand
GGGGTGGGCTGGGTGGTGTGGCGCGACCGGGCGTCGCTGAGCGACGACCTGGTGTTCACCGTGGACTACCTCGGCGGCCAGATGCCGACGCTGGGGCTGAACTTCTCCCGGCCCGGTGCGCAGGTGCTGCTGCAGTACTACATGTTCTTGCGGCTGGGCTTCGACGGGTTCTGCGCCGTGCAGCAGACCAGCCAGGACGTCGCGGTGCACCTGGCCGGCCAGATCGGTGCGATGGGCCCGTTCGAGCTGTGGAACGACGGCCGCGACATCCCCGTGTTCGCCTGGTCGTTGCGGCCTGACCCCTCCCGCACCTGGGACCTGCACGACCTGTCCGACCGGCTGCGCACCCGCGGCTGGCTCGTCCCGGCCTACCCGATGCCCGCAGACCTCACCGACCTCACGGTGCAACGTGTCGTCGTGCGCAACGGCCTGAGCCTGGACCTGGCCGAAGCCTTCCTCAACGACCTGCGTGCCCAGGTCGACCACCTGGACACCAGCCAGGACCACCGTCGCCAGCCCAAGGCCGGGTTCCGGCACTGACCGATGATGCAGAGTCGGGGTGGCGGGATTTGAACCCACGACCTCTTCGTCCCGAACGAAGCGCGCTACCAAACTGCGCCACACCCCGTGAAGCTGGACCAGCATAACCGATCTGGGGGCGGTGGTGTCACCTTGTTTGTTCAGGAGGCTGGGACGAGGTGCACGAGGGTGGCTTCGGGGCGGCAGGCGAAGCGCACAGGGGTGTAGGGGGAGGTTCCCAGGCCTGCGCTCACGTGCAGCCACATCGAACCGGCGCCGCCGCGGGCGTCGGGGCGGGGGCCAGGCCAGCCGTGCAGGCCTTTGGCGCGGCCGGTGTCCAGGTCGCAGTTGGTCGTCACAGCGCCGAGCACGGGCACGGCGAGCTGGCCGCCGTGGGTGTGGCCAGCGAAGGTCAGGTCGACCCCGTCGGCGGCAAAGGCGTCGAGCACCCTGCGGTATGGGGCGTGGGTGAGGCCAAGGGCGATGTCGACCTCTTCGCGGGCGCTCGGGGGGTCAGGCATTGCGTCACGGTCGTGGTGGGCGTCGTCGGTGCCGACGAACGAGACGCGGCGGCCGTCGACGTCCAAGGTCGCACGGGTGTTGGTGAGGTCGGTCCAGCCTGCGGCGAGCCAGCGGGTGCGCAGCTCGTGCCACGGCAGGGGCGGGCCAGGTCCTGCCGAGTCGCGTGGGTCAGCACGCAGGTACGCGGCGGGGTTCTTGCGGCGCGGTGCGTGGTAGTCGTTGGAGCCGAAGACGAACACCCCTGGACGGGCCAGGTGCGGCTCCAAGGCACGCGTGACCATGCCCAGCGCCTCGCCCGCCGACCAGTTGTCGCCAGTGTTCACCACAAGGTGCGGGTCGGCCGAGTCCAGGTCACGTACCCAGGCGGCGAGCCGGGTGCTGTGGGCGGTCAGGTGCAGGTCTGACAGGTGCAGCACCCGCAGCTCTGGTTCGCCCGGGGCGAGCACAGGCACCTGGACCTGCCGCAGCACGTACCACCCGGCTTCGAGCAGGGACCAGACCACCCCGGCAGCGCCCAGGCCGGCAACGGCCCAGGCGCCGGGCGCCGTCAGCCGGCTCACCCTGGATCGTCGCGACCAGGGGGCCGGCGACGGTCGCGGTCGTCCGGTGGCAGGCCGTTGGACAGGTACAACGTGATGATCGACCCGGGTGTCGCCGTCCCCGCCGGTGACTGCTGTGCGACGAGCCCGGCGCGCATCCATGCGGGGACCTCGGCTCCGATGGACACAGAGAAGCCAGCGGCGGCGAGCACCTCGGTGGCCTGTTCGGTCGTCATACCCTGGACGTTGGGGACCGGGACCTGCTTGCCGTGGATGAGCTCAGCGGACCCTTGGCCGAACCCAGGGTGAGGGCCTTGGGCCAGCGCACGGTCGGCGAACCGTTTCCACGTCGGGCCAGCGATCGTCGACCCGTAGACCACGCCGTAGCGTTTGCCGGCGATGACCTTGCGGTTGGCTGACTTGAACCCGGTGAGGCTGCCGCTGACGGCGACCGCCGCCGACAACCGCGGGGTGTAGCCGACGAACCACGTGTACTCGTTGTTGTTCGACGTCCCCGTCTTGCCCGCTGCGGGGAACCGGGGGGCGCCGACGCTGCGCATCGTCCCAGACCACACCCCAGACATCGCCAGCGCGATGGTGTTCGCCACCGCCGGCTCGATCTCTTGGTGGCAGTTCGCGTCGGGGATCGCGCGGTCGACACCTGCGGTGTCGACGACCCGCATGATCGCCACAGGCGTGCAGAAGATCCCGCCGGAGGCGAACGCGGCGAACGCTGAGGCCATCGCCAGCGTCGTGGTGTTGTCGGTGCCGATGACGTTCACCGGGACTCTGTCGTTGAACGGCACGGGGATGTACCCGCCGTTCTCGTCGCGGATGGGGTTGCCTTTCGGGTCTTTCGGGTTGGCCTTGACCACGCCGAGGTCGGCGGCCCTCTGCATGATGTCGCACAGGCTGAGCCGGGTCGCCATGTTCATGAACGCGACGTTCACCGAGTTCCGCGTCGCGTCGCGCACAGTCATCGGACCGCCTGCGCTGGGCGGGGAGTTGCGCATGGTGAACGGCGGTCCGCCAACCTTGCCGCTGCACGAGGTGAACTGGCCCATCTGGAACGTCTGGGAGCTGCCGTTGACGACGTCGCTGAGCGAGTGGCCCGCCTCGAGCCAGGCCAGCAGCGTGAACGCCTTGAACGTCGACCCAGGCTGGAACCCCTGGTTGTTGTAGTACGGCTGGGCGATGTTGAGGTTGATCGCCGACTCCGAGGCGATCCCGCGGTTCGTCGCGGTCCAGTTCGTCGACTGTGCCAGGGCCCTGACCCAGCCGCCTTCCATCGTGCCGTCAGCTGTGGTGTGACCTGGTTCGACCACTGCCATCGCCTGGACCACCCCAGACGGGTCGCCGGCAGGCACCGACCGCTGGACCTCTTCGGTCGCGATGGCCTGGACCCGCGGGTCCAGGCTCGTGGTGATGATCAGCCCACCTTTGGCCCAGACCTTCGCGCGGTCCTCTGCGGTCTCACCGAACGCGGGGTCCTTGACGATGATCTTCGAGACCCAGTCGCAGAAGTAGCCAGCGCCACGGACCTTGTTCTCCGCGGCGGTGCAGCCGACGGGGACGTCGTGGATGCTCAAGGTGTCCATCACAGGTTTGGCCACACCGAGGGTGTACTCGTCGTCGGTGATCTTGCCCTGTTCACGCATGAGCTTCAGGACGGTGTTACGCCGGGCCTCCCCGGCGGCAGGGTCGCGCGTCGGGTCATGCTTCATCGGGTTCTGTGTGATACCGGCGATCGTCGCCGCCTGGAGGTAGTCAAGCTCGGACGCCGAGATCCCGAAGTAGAACTGGGCGGCGGCCTCAGCCCCGTAGATCGAGGCCGCTCCGAACTGGGCGATGTTGAGGTAGTGCTCAAGGATCTTGTCCTTGGTCATCCCCTCTTGCTGCTCGAACGCGACCGCGAGGCGGGCCTCACGCAGCTTGCGGGCGTAGCCTTCGGCCCCGTGGGCGACGGTGGCCTGGTTGTAGGCGGCCTGGCGGTCAGCGTCGGTCTTCGCCTTGTCCATCGCAGCGAGGATGAGGACGTTCTTCACGTACTGCTGGGTGAGCGTCGAGGCGCCTTGCTGGTTGTCGGTGGCCCCGAGCGCGCCCAAGACCAGCGCACGGGTCATCCCTTGGGGGTCCACGCCGTTGTGGTCGGCGAAGCGTTTGTCCTCAGTGGCGATGACAGCGTCCTGCAGGTGGATGCTGATCTGCGACAACGGCACGACCACACGGTTCTGGGTGTAGAACGTCGCGAGCAAGGTGCCCTCGTTGGCGACCGTCCCGTCGTCGTTGTAGGCCCGGTCGTTGGCGTACAGCTCGGTGCGCTGGGGCAGCACGACGTCGTCGAGCTCGTTGTCCAGCGCGTTGAAGGTGGTTCTGGCCACCGAGGTCCCGACGTTGGCGGCTGCCAGCGCGGGGACGGTCAGTCCGGCGGTGACAAGGCCCCCCAGGACAGCGACGATGACGAAGGCGACGAGCAGAGAGCTGGGAGTCAGCGGGCGCTCGTCGTCACCGGTCAGCACACGGATCGTTCGCGACACGGAACATAGAGTAGTCAACGACGGCGTCGATGACGCCCGGTTCGGCCAGACTGCACCAGACCTCCACACCTGTGCGCGGGGGCCGCAGAGGCACAGATCGGTCGATTTGTCCCTCGTCCGGGTGAGCCAGGGGCCGACGACCCCAGATCTGGGGTCCAAATTGACCGGATCGACCCACGATCGGGTTCTTCTCCTGCGGGCAGATTGCTACTAAGGTCCTCTTGTTCGGCCGGTGACGGTCGGCGCCCAAGTGGGGGAGGTTGAGATAGGTGGCTCTGTTCTCGGGGGACGGGCACTGGTCAGCCGGAGCCAACTGTGGCTTCGGGAAGGCATCACCCGATGCTCTCTTCGTGGAGGGCTCGGCGCAGCGTGCTGCGCGAGCCATATGCCACGACTGCCCAGTCCGTCTTGAGTGCCTGGCAGATGCCCTCGACAGCCGGATGGACTTCGGCGTCTGGGGCGGTATGACCGAACGTGAGCGGCGCGCGCTCTTGCGACGCCGCCCTGAAGTGCGGTCATGGCGCAACGAGCTTGTTGGCGCCGCGGCACAGGTGTAGACCTCCGGCGCTGTGTGGCGCCTTGGGGGATGTCGTGTGGTCCAGCCGGTAGGCTGCGGGACGTGACTCGTTGGGAGTATGCGACCTTGCCGCTCATCGTCCACAAGACCAAAGAGATCCTCGACCAGTGGGGTGCTGACGGGTGGGAGCTCGTCACCGTCCTCGACGGGTCGACGGGTCTGGTGGCGTACCTCAAACGTCCAGCGCAGCCCGCCCAATGAGTGCGTGGCGGCGCAAGGACGAGGCTGAGCCAGCCACCGTCGCGAGCCGGCTGCGTGCTTTGGGCCTGGTGCTGCCAGCCGTCGCCGAGCCGGTGGGGGCCTACACCCCAGCCAAGCTCGTCGGCGGCGAAGACTCGACGACGGTGTGGACCTCGGGCCAGCTGCCTCTGGTCGACGGGCGTCTGACCGCAGTGGGTGCCGTCGGTGCCGGTGTCAGCGTCGTCGAGGCTGCTGGGGCCGCCCGCGTTGCGGTGCTCAACGCGCTGGCGGCAGCCGCCACAGCGGTGGCCAGGCGTGAGGCGCTGCACGACGCGCTGCACGCGGTCCCCGCCCGGTCGCAGCGACGCGGGTTCGTCCTGCCCGACATCGTCGTGGACGCTTCGGCGGTGCTCGCGGCGCTGGACCGGCTGCGGGTGGTGAAGATGACCGGCTACGTGGCCAGCGCACCAGGTTTCGTCGAGCAGCATCTGGTGCTCAACGGCGCCAGCGAGCTGCTGCACGAGCTGTATGGCGACGTCCACGCGCGGTCGGCGGTCGGCGTCGCGGCGCTGCCGTTGGGTGCGCCGGTCGAGGTCGAGCTGTTCGCTCACGTCAATGCGGTGTACGTCACCTCACGGTGGTAGACGGCGCTCGTCTGGCCGCGGACCTCACCGCAGCGCGCGGTGCTCGAGACGTTCGACGTCGAGCAGCAGCACCGCTCGCGGTTCGCGGACGAGCCAGCCGCGCTGGGCGAACTCGCCCAACGACTTGTTCACAGTCTCGCGCGAGGCCCCGACAAGCTGGGCGAGCTCGACCTGGGTGAGGTCGTGGGCGACGTGCACCCCGTTGTCCACTGGTTCGCCGAACTGGTACGACAGCTCCAGCAACGCCCTGGCGACCCGGCCAGGCACGTCGGAGAACACCAGGTCTGCGTGCGCCTCGGTCGTGCGGCGCAGCCGCCGGGCCAAGGCTTGCAGCAGGTGCGTGGCGACCGACGGGTGCTGGGCGAGCCAGGCGGTGAACTGGTCGCGGTCGAGCTCGAGGACGACCGTGTCGGTGACGGCGACCGCCGAGGACGTGCGCGGCCCAGGGTCGAACAACGACAGCTCGCCGAGCATCTCACCTGGTCCGACGACGTTGAGCAGGTTCTCGCGGCCGTCCGACGAGCGCCGGACGAGCTTGACCTTGCCCTCGGCGACGACGTACAGCCGGTCACCTGGTTCGGACTCGGCGAAAACCTGTTCTCCACGGTCGAGCCGGACTGGTGCCATCTGGTCGACCAGAGCCATCGCCGCAGGTTGGCTCAGTCCTGTGAACAGCGGCGCGGCGAGCACCACGTCGTCGCACACCGTGCTCTCCCTCCGTCGCGAGCTGCCAGGCCACCGTCGGTGACACTCTACGACGTGATCTGGGTCACGTGCCGATCTTCTGGCAGACCTCACCCACGCCAGGGTCGTCACCGGTGCGCGCACCGGCCATGAGCAGCGACGACCCCGTAAGGTGCGACCATGGCAGCACATGCCCACGAGACGCCGCTGGCCCGCACACGCCGGGCCCGGCGGGTCAACCGGACCTTGGCCGAGCGGTACCCCGACGCGCACTGCGAGCTGGACCACACCGGGCCGTTCGAGCTGCTCGTGGCCACGGTGCTGTCAGCGCAGACGACCGACGTGCGCGTCAACCAGACAACCCCTGAGCTGTTCGCCCGGTACCCCGGCCCGGCCCAGATGGCCGGCGCTGACCCCGCCGACCTCGAGCAGCTGTTGTACTCGTTGGGGTTCTTCAGGGCCAAGACCCGGCACGTCCAGCGTCTGTCGGCAGACCTGCTCGCCCGGTTCGGCGGCGAGGTGCCCGGGCGGATGGTCGACCTGGTCACACTGCCTGGGGTGGGCCGCAAGACGGCGAACGTCGTGCTCGGCAACGCGTTCGGGGTGCCTGGGATCACCGTCGACACCCATGTGGAGCGGTTGTCGCACCGTCTGGGGTTCACCACGTGCCAGACGCCCGACGATATCGAAGCCGACCTCAACGCCCTGGTCGAACGTCGTGAGTGGACGATGTTCAGCCACCGCATGGTGTTCCACGGACGGCGCACCTGTTTTGCCAGCAACCCGGCGTGCGGGGCGTGCCCGGTCGCCGCGTGGTGCCCGTCAGTGGGGACCGGCGAGATGGACACGACCCGGGCCGCAGCGATGCTCAAAGGCTGAGCCTGGCCCGTCGAGCAGCGACAACGTGGTGCGCAGGTGAGAACCGGTGGGTCCAGGCCGTTCACGGTTCCGGGTCGGTCGTGGGCCTGCCCACAGGAGCGACCGCCGCCAACCACTGCACGAGCAGCGTGCTGACGAGGTCCGGGGCCTGTTCGGCGGGAAAGTGCCCAGCGCCGGTGACGGTCTCGAACCGGTACCCGGTCGTGCACGTGGCTGCCTCGTCGGTGCTGAGCCTGGCGCGGCCCGCCGAACGCAGCCCGTCGTGGGCACCGTGGACCTGCAGCACCGGCACCGCAGGAGCGGCGGCGAGGGCCGCACGCAACCGGGCGCCGTCGCTGCGTGAGGCCGAGCGGACCAACCAGCGCAGCTGTTCGAGCTGGCTGTGAGCCGCGAACGGCACACGCAGGGCGTCACGGTAGACCTCCAGCGTGCCGGTGTCGGGCCACCCAGGGACCCCACCCCAGGAGTCCAGCAGGCGCACGAGCAGGTCGCCGCGGGTCAGCGAGCGTTCGGCGAGCCCGGGGACCTGGGCGAAGACCAGCGTGTGCAACGAGCGGACCGTCGTGGTGCCACGTGCGGACCCGTCGGCGGCGACCGGGCGCGGGGCGGCGAGCACCGCGATGCCCCGGGCGATCTCAGGGCTGAGCGCCGGCACGGCCCAGGCGACGTCCCCGCCGGTGCCGGTGCCGACGATCACCGCGTCGTGGGCGCCCAAGGACCGCACCACCCCGGACACGTCGGCGACGAGAGTGGGCACGTCGTACCCGCTGGGCGGTTTGTCTGAGGCGCCGGTGCCGCGCAGGTCCATCGCCGCGACCCGGTACCCGGCGTCGGCGAGCGCGACGAGCTGGTGGCGCCAGCTCCACCAAAACCCCAGCACCGAGTGCAGGAGCACGACGAGCGGGGCTTCGCGCTCGTCGGGGCCGGCGACTGCGACGTGGAACCGCGCACCGTTCGCGGTGACGAAACGGTGACGCCACGGTCCGTCCACCAGGAGCACCGAGGCGTCAACAGCGCTTGTGTCGATCGTCGTCATCGCGTGGAAACCTACCGGGCGCGCGATCGTAACGGAAACCGTCCTCGTGGGTTGTCGGCCGAACGGGTGGTTGTCACAGCAGAAAACAATCCCAGGCGTCACCCGCGGGTGAGTCCACGACCAGTGCGCGGGTCTGCGAGAATCAGGCACGTGCGAGCAGACCTCACACCGGTGGACGACCGGTGACCCTTGCCACCCGGGCGGTGATCACCGCCGCTCTTGCCGCCGGCGTCGCGGCCGCTGCGTACGTCGGCGGATCGCTGCCCCTGGCTGGTGCCGCAGCGTTCCTGGCTGTGCTTGTCGCCCTTGGGTGGCCGGCCCTGGCGGACCTGCCCGACCGCGTCGGGTCGGCGATGGTCATCGCGCTCACCGGTATCGGCGGGGTCGCTGCGGTGCAGGTCGTGGGCGTCCGCGCTGACCTGCGGTCGTTGGCGGTGGTGTTCGCCGCGTCGATGCTGCTCACCTTCGTCAACGAGCTGCTGCGCCGCGGCGGGCGTCCGCGTCTGGTCGAGTCGGTCGCCGGGACGGTCACCGGGTCGATGCTCGCGGTGACGACCGCTGGCTGGGTGGCCTGCGGACGGATGGTCGGCGGCACAGAGCTTGTCGCGACTGCCGCTGTCGCGCTCGCGGTCGCCGCGGCGATCAGCGCGCTGCGGTTCCCGGTGTCGTTCACCGCGTTGCTCGTCTCAGTTGCCGGCGGCGGCGTGGGGGCAGTGCTGGGCCGGGTTTTCCACGACATCGTCGGGATGAAGGTCGGTGGGCTCGCGGGGCTGTCTGTCGGGCTGCTCGTCGCGGCGATCCACGCCCTGTTCCACCCGATCGCCGCCCTGGACCGCAAGCTGCCAGCGTTTTCTGCCTCCGTCATCCCGGTGGCCACCGGCGGGATGCTCGTGTACATCGCCAGCCGGGTGCTGTACGCCTGAGCCCGGTTTTGCGCCGGATCCGCGTCACCTGGCGGGGACGGCGGCGTTGTCGCTGCGTGACGGCCGGGCCCCCGGCGAGCCCGCCTTCGCTGCTCCGCCTTGCCGTCGCACCGGCCAGGTGAGGCTCGCTACGACGAAAACCGGTGGGTCCAGGCTGCGCGGCGAACCGGTGACGGCCGATCGGGTGGGGCCGCGCAGGTCGTCAGCGCTTCGCACGATCTGATGTGCACAGACCTGCTGACGACAAGGACATGTGATGTATGCCACAGGCCGGCTCCAGGCGGCGGCGCTCACCGCGCTCACCGTCGTCGTGTGCGCGGTGCTGGTTGCGGTGACGCTGCTGGCAGTCCCGGCCCGGGCCGAGTCGCGCCTGCCGGCACCAGGGCCGGCGGCCGCTGAGCCGACCACCACAGAACCGGTCGTCGACGAACCGCCGGTCCAGGTCGTCCACGACATTGCTGACACGCTCATGCGCGTCACCTCCAACGTCGACACCTACACCGGCCCTGGCACCGGGTACGAGCGGGCCGGGACACTGCTGGCTGGGACCGATGTGCTGGTCGACGCGATGACCGACGACGGTTGGTACCGCATCGTCGATGGGCGTTTCGTCAAGGGCACGTTCTTGCAGGTGCCGCCGCAACCGCAGGTGGACCCCGCCGACGCTGTGCCGATGTGGACGACGACCGCCGTGACGACCCGCAGCGGCCCTGGTGAGCACTACCCCGACGCAGGTGTCTTGGCTGCTGGGACGCAGGTGCACGTCGACGGGCGCACCGCCGACGGGTGGTACCGCACAGCCGATGGACGGTTCGTCCTCGGCACGCAGCTGTCAGCCTGGGCCCCTGCGACCATCCCGCCGGGGTTTGACGCCCAGCGCCGCGAGGCTGAGGCTGAGGGCACCCGGCTCGGGGTGGTCGTGCGGTGGACGAACCTGCCTGAAGGCACGGTGGGGCAGTGGACGAGCCTGGCACCTGGCACTGTCGGGATCGACGTCATCACGTTGAGCGAGGGGACCGCGGTGCTGGCGGTGCGCCACGAGGCCGCGCACCAGGCGATCACCAACAGCTGTGGGACTGCGTCGCCCCCGGTCGCCGGGGACCGGACCGAAAACGTCACCGACGCGTACGCCGACGTGTTCCACGGCGGGATGAACGGGTTCGTCGGCCCGGTGCGTGACGGCCGCCAGGCGCAGGTCGGGTACGGCCAGCCCACCGCCGAGGACTACGACGCGGCCCGTGCGATCGCCGCAGGCCGCTGCTCGTGAGCCTGGATCCGCCGAGTTTCGCCAATACCGGCTGAGCGAATCCCTCACGGGCGTTGCACGACGGTCGATGCGACAGGCGCGCCGGTCTGGTGGCGACCTGGCGGCCCATGGCACGGGTGCACCAGGAAGCAGGCACGATGGCACAGCGCAGGTACCCCGTTGGGGTGGGTCTGGTCTTGGCGCTGGGTCTGGTCTGTGCCCCGGCACCGGCTGGTGCGGCCGGCACCACAGGTTCGGTGGGGATCACGACCAGCCCCGACGGCAGCCAGGTGTTCGTCGCCGACCCTGATGGTGGGGGTGTCTCGGCGATCGACACCACCACCCGCCGTGTGATGACCCTTGCAGGGGTCGTCGCCCCCCACGGGGTTGCTGTGAACCCTGACGGCACCCGCGTGTACGTCAGCTCCAGCACCGACGACGGGTCGGTCGTCGTGGTCGACCCTGCCAGCGGCACGGTGGTCGCCCAGGTCCGCGCAGGGGCGTTCCCCCAGGCCCTTGCGTTGACACCATCTGGCGACCAGCTGTGGGTCGTGAACTTCGGCGCCGGCCGCGGGCCGAGCACCATCACGGTGGTGAGCACCACGACGAACAAGGTCGCCAAGACCATCTCCGTGGGTACCCACCCCACAGCCGTGGCGTTCGCCCCCGACGGGACGACCGCCTACGTCACCAACGCGAACATCGTCGGCACGGCCCCCGGTACCGTCGCGGTGGTCAACACCCGGTCGGGCCGCACGACCGCCACAGCACAGCTGGGCACATGGCTGACCGCCGTGGCCGCCAGCCCCGACGGCACCAGCGTGTACATCACCGACGCGACCTCGGGCACAGTCTTACGCCTGGACACCGCCACCTTGGACGTCACCGCCACCGTCGAGGTCGGCCTGTGGCCCACCGCGCTCGCGCTGAGCGACGACGGCACCCGCGCCTATGTCACGAACACCGAGTCCAGCACAGTGTCGGTCATCGACACCGCAGCTTTTGCCGTGACCGCGACCCTGGACGCCCCACACCCCCACGCGATCACCGTGTCGCCCGACGCCACCTGCGCCTGGGTGACCACCCGCACGTCGAGCCAGGTCACCGTCGTCGACCTCACCACCGCCCCAGAACCGTCCGTCCTGCGCCCCGCACAGGTCTCCCAGCCCTACACCACCCACGCCGCCGCGGGCGCCTACCCCGTCCACCTCACTGACGGAACCCTCCCCGACGGCCTCGCGCTCGACCCTGACACCGGTGCGATCACCGGCACCCCCACAACCCCCGG
>WRCL01000026.1 GCA_009783975.1 Micrococcales bacterium | reverse complement strand
TCAGCGTCGTCCAGCGGGGCCAGCGACGCGCTGGCGGCATCATCGCTCAGCTCGGTCGGGAACAGGTCGAAACGGCGCGCGGAGGCCACCGGTACCAGCCGGGCCACGGGCACACCCCTGCGCGCGATCACCACCTCGTCACCGCGTTCGGCCGAGGCCAGCAGTCGTGACAGATTCACCTTGGCGTCCTGGACGTTCATCACCACGGTCATCTATCGAGTCTACCAGACCAGGTTAGCCAGACCAGGAGGCGACGAGACTCCCGGGCGGCGACCTCCCGGGGGACCCGAGCAGCCCGTTCGACGAACTGGCGGGCAAAAGCCGGTCCACGGCGACGTCAGAGCGCTACGTCGATTTCCGCGCCGTGGACGGTCACCAGGAGCCGGGGCCGTTGGGCGCCGGCTGCGACGAGGTAGTCGCGCAGGGTGGACAGCAGCATGTCGGGCCGGTGTTCCATCTGTGAGACGGCGGCTTGGGTGACTCCCAGCCGTTCGGCGATCTGCTCCTGGGTTGGCCTCTGCGGCAGGCTTTTCGCACCGAGGCCGTGCAACTGGGCGCACGACAGGCTGGGTCGAGCAGTGCTCTGATGTGGCCCCACGGCAATTGGCCCACAACTTGTGGACCAATTGCGCCAAGTTCTGGCCACGCCTGGGCGAACACCCGCATGTACTTCAGGCTCGTCGGCGACCAGCCACGCTGACCTGGGAATTCACAGCTGAGGTCAGCGGCGATCCGGCGGATGACCTTGGCTCCCCAGCCTGCGGCGCCCTGGCGCTCGACGATGTCACGGCCTATCGACCAGTACAGCATGATGACCTCGCTGTTGACCGCCCGCACCGCTCGGACCTGGGTAGCCTGCACCCGGGCCTTCACCTCGAGCAACCACTGTGCGTACCCGTCCGGCATCCGCTCTGGCGTGCTGTGTTCCACCCTGACCAGCCCCTTCCCGCTATCGGTGCGACGATCCTCGCACGTACCACCCACACGGCAGGCCGACCAGCTGGGGCACAGGGAGCCGGGAGATCGCGACAAGACGCGCCACCTGCAGCATCGTGTGGCCGTCCCGTCGGCTTCAGCCCACGGGCGGTCTGGGACTGCCACCGCGCCACCCACAAGGTCGGCGGACGTCAGCGCCACCCTGGCGCTGGGCCGGAGTGCCCAGTGGCAACGTGGCCGCGTCCAACGGGTCAGCATCGGCCCAGCCGAGCTCGACGAAGATGTCAACAGCCTCGTCGAGGGGGTCTTGGCCACGACAGCTCCTTCTCACCACCGGCCGGGCAGCTGGGCGACAACGGCACGGGCAGTCTTCACCGCCTGGGACGAACCGGGCCCGCACCGCAAGGGCGCGGACACCGGGCAGGTCCAGGACGGACGGGTCTGCCAAGCCGGTGCCCACGGCGTGCTGGACCTCAGGCAGCAGGTCGGCGACGCCGACGACCTCGGCGGCACCAGCCAGGAGACGACCAGACGGCGCGCCACAAGCACGGGACGCCAACTCGTGCGCGCCACCGCGTTCACCACAGCGGGTAACTGCTCGACCACGACGTCAGACCCGATCACCTCGCACTTCGAACGTCGGGTCAACTCGACGGCCAGCGCGGTCAGGACCTCGGGTCTCCTCGCCGTGGTCGCACGCCGGTGGGGTCCACACCGGCGGGTCGGCTGCCACAGGCCCTACACACCTGACGGCTCAGGCACGTCGAGGGCCGCTTCTCCTCTGCCCAGTCCCCCGACCGCAGGCCCGCCAACGCAGCCTTGCGCTGGGCGGCATCGCCCACCGGCAGCGTGGTGACGTCGGCGTAGGTCGCGTCGGCCCAGCCCAGCTCGGTGAAGACGGCAATGGCGTCGTCAAGGAGGGGGTTCTTGGCCACGAGGGCTCCTTCTCACGACGGCTTCGCCAGCTGGGCGACGACGGCACGGGCGGTCTTCACGGCCTGCGACGAACCTGGACAGGCAGCCAGGGCCCGGACACCAGGCAGGTCGAGCACTGACGGGTCAGCCAGGCCGGTCGTCACAGCGTGCTGAACCTCGGGTAGCAGGTCCGCGACGGTCTGGACGACCTCCGCCACGCCAGTGGTCAGACGTGGACCGGTACACGCCGCGACGAGGTCGTCCAGCAGCGGCCAGGCCACGGCGAGCATGCCGTCGGCCGCCACCTCGGCGAGGGCACGAGCGGCAGTGGCCACCTTGCTGGCAGGGGTGGCCCAGCCCAGGTAGCGAGGGTCAGCTACGTCGGGACGTAGCAACCCGCGGTCCCACGCCTCCGCGATGGCGACCGCCTGGTCACGGACCGCCTCGGGGGGTAGGGCCTGGTGCGCAACCAGCAGGTTCATCGCGCCGCCGGGCGGCAGCGGGGTGGCCCGACGCACCACCTGCCGCCACACCAGGCCCTGCTGCGCTTCGGGGATGACGTACGTGACCAGCAGCGCGTCACCGGTCCAGGTGGGGAACGCCGCCGCGGAGCTCATCCCTGACCAGGGGAACCTGGCGAGGCGCCGCGGGAACGTCCGCAGCGCCTGAGGCAGCCCTGGCCCCGGCTGGGTCCGCCAACGACCGTCACGGTCGGTGTCGAGCACCAGCTCGGTGACCGGGTCGTCGAGGTAGGCGGCGGCGGCAGGCCCGGCAGTCAGGTCCATGGTGCATGCGTCGAGCAGCACCACCGGGATGGGCAGATCGGCAAGCTCAGCGCGAACCGCCTCGTCGGCCATCGTGGTGTCCAGCCTGGTCAAGGCCAAGAACAGGTCGGCCTCGCTCGCTGCGGTCCCGGCCTGCTCGTACGCACGCAGCCGGGCGACCAGGTCGGCCGGGTTGATGCGTAGGTCAACCCACGACGGTTCGGACAGCAGGCACGGCAGCTGGCCCAGCCGTGAGCGCACCGCATCCTCACGAGCCGAAAGCAGGTCCGGAACAAAGCTGGTGTGCTCGCTCAGCCCTTCGGCCGTCGCGTCGAACCCCGGACAGCCCGCCGCGAGCAGCGCCTCCTCAGCGGCGGCACGGTCGCTCCTGGTCACCGCGTTGGCGAGGACCAGGAACCGTTCGACGGCGATATCGACCGGGAGCAACGTTCCGGGCCGGTGCTGACGACGAACCAGCTCCGCGCCGAGCACGGCCAGCTCGGCGGGAGTCTGCGGGCCAGGGTCAAACCTTGGCACCTGCCAGACCGGCGGAACCGGGCGCCACATACCCGACGTGGGCGGTGCCGGCCCGGGCTCGGCAGCCAGGCCCCACGCCTGGACCACAGCAGCGACGGCCGTGGCCAGCGTGGCGTCCTGCACCGCGGTGACCAGCGGTGCGATCACCTCGACCGTGCCAGCACACGGCCGGGGCCGGGCCGCCAAGGCGGCGAGCACCACCCGAAGAGCTTTCTTTGTCGTCGCTGCGAGGGCGGCGGTGACCACCTCGGGCAGCAGGTCGTCGCTCACCCCGGTGATGAGCGTGGGGGCCAGCCGTTCCACGGCGGGGGCACCGACGGCGGCGAGCACCGGGACCAGGACGTCGACCTGTGCGAGGACCTCGGCGTCGGTCACGGCGAGGTCGTCGAGCCACACCGCCAACCACGCCTTGTGGTCGGGGGCCCGGGTCGCTGCGTCCAGCGCAGCCAGCACGAGGTCGACCGCCTCGTCCCTGTCCAGCCAACCCCGAGCCACCCCTGCTGACAGCACCGGAGCCAGGCCGCCGACCCCAGCGCCTGCCATGCCCAGCGCCACTGCGACACGCACATGGCCAGCGAACCGGGCCTCCAGCGCGGACGCCGGCGCTCGAGAGTCCAGGCCGGCACCTGCGGTCCGGGCCGGAACCCGGCGCGTCGCGGGGACCGACCATGTCAGCCCGTCCCAGCACTGGGCCCACACCCGCAGGTAGGCCGGCTGTTCTGGCACTGGCAGGTCGTGCTCGACGACCATGCACACCACCGCCCGGCCGTTCCGCCCACCCTCGTCCAGGGTCACCGAGCGGGCCATCTGTGCGACCAGCTCGGCGACGAACGCCGGGCCACGCTCAGCGGCCACGACCACCAAGGCGTCGTCGGGGTCCTCACTGGGGTGCACGTGCGTCCAGACCGGGGGGTTGGCGGTGAGCAGCACACTCGCTGCCCGGCGCGCATCGACCCCGACACGCACGGCGAACAACCCGAGCAGCACCGGGTCCACCCCGATGAGATTCTGCCACTCCCCCGTGTCGAACCACGGCCCAGTGCGCAGACCAGCCAGCGCGACCTCACGCTGCTGCGCAGTACCCAACGACAACGTGGGTGCGTCGGCGTAGGCGGCGTTGGCCCAGCCCAGCTCTTTGAAAACGTTCACAGCCTCGTCGAGGCGGGGATTCTTGGCCACGTGACTCCTTCCGGTTCGTGGTTGAGTGGGGTACTTGGGTCACGACCGCGTCATGTCGGACTCAACCCTCGATCGTCCAGTCCTCGGCCGTCCCATCAGCGCTGAACTGGACTGCAGGCCAGTACCCGTGGTCAAAGAACCATTCCTTGAATTCTTCGCGCTCGTCACAGAGATGAATGGCGAAACTGCCGTCGGAAAAAATGCCGACGCCCATGACCGTCCAGGCAGCAAGGAATCGCTGCTTTGTCTCCTCGGTGCGAGGCTCCCTGGCTCTCGCCTCCCAGAGGAAGCGAACGGCCTCGGGCCACAGAGCTGGGAGACGCTCAAGGATGCTGTTCAGCACCGGCAGGTGGGCTTCTACTTCGGCCCGGTCTCCACATTGTATAAACGAGACAAAAAGTGGCCCGAGGGGCGTCGTTAAGTTGTGAATGTCCACACACCAGCTGTCCACATCGACAGAACCAAGCCGGGGGTCGTCCAGCGACAGGACAGGCTCGACTTTCTGCTCATTCATGCGATTTTTCTTCCAGGCTGCCGAGGTCTGCGACGATCTCGTCGAACGCCGAGGTCGACAGGTCGACCGTGCCGCTGGACTTGCTCACCAGCTGGACTGCCAGGACGTGTTTGCAGGTGCCTCGGTCGCCGCCGTGGCGCAGGTACCAGGTGCAGGTGCAGGTGGCGCCTCGGGTGAGGTCGGCTGCGGCGGGGTCGGCGGTGAGGCGGACGCGGTAGTCGGCGTCGCCGGAGCGGACCATCCACACGCCGTCTTCGTTGCCGCGGCGGGCAGCGCCAGCTTCGGCGAGCTTGCGGGCGGCGACGAGGCGGGGGTTGTCTTTGTCGACGCGGGTCGCGTCGTCGGGCAGCTCGCGGTGGAAGTAGGCCTCGTCGTGGGCGTCCCAGCCGACACGGCCAGAGGCGGCGAGCACGGCGAGGGCTGAGCGGACCCGGTCTTCGGGCAGGGCTGTGGCGGCGACGAGGTGCGGGACGTCGATGACCGGTTCGAACGCTAGGACCATGGAGACCATGTCGGCGTCGTCGACGACGTTGGGGTCGGCCAGGGCAGGCAGCAGCGAGCCTTCGCCGGAGTAGCCGCGCCACGCCTCGGCGGTCAGGCCGAGGACGAGCCGGGCGTCGGGCAGCTCGAAGGTGACCAGCACCGGGCCTGGTTCACCATCGGCCGAGCCGTGCACCCACACACCTTTGACGTCGGTGAGCAGGCGTTTTGCTGCGCTGAGGCGGTGCAGACCCTCGATGTGCACCGCGTCTTTGGCGGGGCGGGGACTGACCTGCGCACCGGTGCGGGTCACGGTCAACCACCCCGAACGGGACTTGGAGGTGACCGCGGGCAACGACGCGACGAACTGCCGGGCCGCCGCAGCGTCCAGGTGCACCCGGGCACCCAGGCCCCGGTGCATCTCGGCGGCGTTGCCCAGGGCGCGCACCCACCGGTCGGGCATCTGCACCGGACGTTCCTTGGCGGTGCCGTCCATGGACGACACGGTCATCCCCTCCAGCCCGACGTCCAGGTGCAACAGCTGGTCGCGGGCGACTTTCGACAACGCCTGGCGCGTGGACAGGCCGATGTCGACATTCGTGGTCCCGTAGGTGATCTCGCCACCGTCGAAACCAGCGCCGAGCAGGTCCAGCCGCGCGTACACGCCGTTGCACGCCGAGAAGCACTCGGCGCGCAACCGGTCACCTTGTGCGGTGAGCACCGGGTCGCGCAGGTTCGTCGGGACGGGACGGAAGTAGCGGGTGGCCGTGACGTCGGCCAAGGTGACCAGGCCGCGGGCCAGCACCTGGGGACGGGTCGCAAACCCGTGGAAGAAGCTCGGCACAGGGACCAGGCCCTGTGGGGTCAAGGCCGGGGCCAGCGCGAGGCCCAGGTCAGCGTCGGACAGTGTGGACTCGCCTGCAAAACCTCGTACCATTGGACAATGATAAACCACTTCGTCGCACCAGCGGGCCACCCAGGCACACGAGTTTTGGGGCAAGTTCCGCTCACAACCCATGCAACAACGCCACCGACGCGCAACACCACCACGAGCCAGGGATTGGTGTGGTTCACACCCCAAGGGATCCAGAACGTGTGATAGGACGAACCGACCGCCGGCCCTCTGGCACCGACCGCCGCACCTCGGGAGCCACCGGCTGGCGCTGGACACCCCGCGAGGGCGGCGACGCAGGTCGGGGCCCAGAAGAGGGTTCGGGAGGCTCGACAAACACCGCGGTGACGTCTTCAGCCGGGAGCACCCAGCGCGCTCCTCGTCGTGAGACGAACTCGATCCCGTCGCGGCGCTGGCGCACGGTGCTGAACGCTCCCGAGCTCGTGCACACGAGCAACCACACGAGCCGCGGCCCGACGGCTTTGAAGAAGTATCCTGACGCACCGTGGGCAAACGTCGACCCGCATGAATAGCAGGTCGAACCCGCGTTGACACGTTCGAGCTCGTGGAAACCGGCGATCCCGTATTCCCCGCTGGCGACGTCCAGCTCGGGGCCGACGACCAAGCAGTTCTCGTCCCAGCCGTACCTATAGGTCCTGCCGTCGACGACAAGACAGTTGACGAAGACGAACTCGCCGCGCGCCACAAGCCCAGCAGCCAGAGCGCTGCGGTCACTGTTGACCTGCCCCCCGCGGCCCATCATGCGCTCCGCGCCAACGGCTGCCCGGGGGCCAACCGCATCGCGACCGAACCGAGCTTGAGCCCGTTGCCGACGACGCTCGTGCCCCGTGGGCGGACCGAGAACGTGCGCCCGTCGGCGCCGGTGACGACGATCCCGTTCGTCGAACCCAGGTCGGTGACCTTCCACACACCGTCGACCAGGTCAAAACGGGCGTGCATCTTCGAGATCGTCCGTGTGTCGTCTGGGATCGCGAGCATCTGCACCCCTGTTTCTGTGGCTGTCGGTTCGCGTCCGACGACGACCGACGACGCCCACATGTCGAAGCTGCGGCCATCGTCGAGCACCAGCGTCCACCGGTGCGGCGACGACCGGTTGATGACCACGGTGTGGTCCACCATGTCCGCCACAGGGTGCAAGGGCGTGGGTGCCACGACAGCCTCTGGTGCGGCGGGCGCGACAGGCCCGGCTGGTGCAACGGGCTCAGCGGGGACGGCAGGCGCGACGGCGACCGGTGCGACAGGTTCGGCGGCGAGCGGCGTCAGTGGTGGGGGCACCGCGGACCGCCGCGGCGCTGACGGGGTGTCGGTGGGCACCGGGACCGGCGGTGGTGCTGCGGCAGTGCCCGCACCTGCGGCTGGGCCGCCCCACCGCGAATCCTGGACGACTGGCGGAAGCAACAGCTCGGGCCGGTGAGGAAGAGACAACGGGTGCGCGGCCACGGTGGGCTGGTCGACCACCATCGGCTGGGCAGGCTGAGCGGGAGCCACAGGCTGGGCAGGTGCCACAGGCTGCGCAGGTGCAACAGGCTGAGCGGCCACAACAGGCTGAACTGGAACCGCGGGCTGGACCAGGACCCCAGGCTGAACCGGGACGGGGAGGTGGGGCTGGGATGGAACCTGGACGGGAACCGGAGCCTGAACAGCGACGACGGGCCGAGCTGGAACCGCGGGCTGGACCAGGACCCCAGGCTGAGCAGGAACAGGCGGTCGGGCCTGGACCACAGGCTGGAGTGGGGCCTGGACCGGAACCGCAACGACGGGCTGGACTGGAGCCGGCGGTTGAGGCTGGACCGGGACCGGAGGTTGGACCTGAGCTGCAGCCTGAGCAGGAACCTGGACGGGAACCGGAGCCTGGACCGGGACGACGGGCCGAGCTGGGACCTGGGCTTGAGCCGCGGGCTTGGGCACGACCGGAGGGACGTCAGCCTCCAGGGGGGTGGTCGGCACACCCGAACCTGCTGGTGCCGACGACGAACCAAACAGCGAGTCGACACCGCGGTGCGAGCGGACCTTGCCGTCGGAGGCGACGTTCTTCACCGTCGCGCCCCCGGTGACGGCACCGGCCCACACCGGCAGCAAGAACACACCGATGAGGGCGAGCTTCTCGGGACGGCCGAGCATCTGCGTCATCTCTTGCAGCACCCGGTAGGTGAGCACCAGGCCGTAGACCGGGACGAGGAACAAGAACACCTGCCGGCCTGGACGCTTGGCGAAGGTGAGCATCTGGACCTGGCTGATGATAGGGAACCATGCCTTGGCCGGTGCGGCGCCGAGCGTAGCGAAGACCCGGCCCAGGGTGACGCCGGTCCAGGCGTACACCCCTGCCGCCACGAAGAGCGACACCAGGGTCATGACCATCTCAGACTTCTTCCTCACCAAGGCACAGCAGCGACTGCCCATCAGCCCATCGTCCTGCGACCGGAGCCGGCTCCTGCGGTGGCGCAGACCTGCGGGCGTCCATGGTAACCAGGATTCGACGGGGTTCGGGGCCGTTCTCGTCAGTTCTCGGGCCCAAGCTGGACCCGTGGACCGCACCTGGGGCTCTGGGTCCGCAGACCCAGAGCCCCAGGGCTCCCAGCACTTCGTGCTGTGCCACCGCCGGAACGAACCCGCCTGTCGCACGGGGGCCTGATCCCGTGGACCTGGCGGCGCCAGTATTGACCGGACACGGCGCCAACAACGGTGTCACTTCACGATGCGCAGGCCAAACGGGTACTCGTACGGTTGTCCCTTGTTCACTGTCAGGGCGCCGAGGACCGCGAAGACCACGCCGGCCAGCCACGCGACCGACGCGAGCAGGCTGAGCAGCGGGACGAACACTGCGAGGATGACAGCGACGACCTCGACACCGAAGACGAGCACCTGGAAGTTCAGGGCCTCGGTCGCCTGGTCACGGACGAAGCCAGGCTTGTCCTTGTGCATGAACCAGATGACCAGCGCCCCGACGATCGCAAAGACCGCAGCGACGAGGTGGGAGATCATTCCCCACTTCCGCTCATCGGCAGTGATGGTGGTGTCCTGTGTTGTCATAGCTTGATCCTAGCGCGCCTGGACGCCTGCGGAAGCCCCTGCGTCGTAACAGTTCTGACATATGTGTGACGGTCCGGCACATATGTTTCGGGCTGAAACACCGAAGGGCCGGAAAAAGACCGTCCGGACCCTTGGGGTCTCCAGGGCCCGGACGGTCCGTGGCGCGTCCTAGCGGCGGGTCAAAGACCCGGTGGCACCACGATCAGCGGCAGACCTCGGCGACCTTCTCGCCGATCTTCGTCACCGCGTCCATGTAGTCCTGGCTGCCCATGGCTGACATGTCGCCATCCAAGGCGGCGATGATGATGTCGAAGGAGTCCTTGACATCAGCAGGTGCGGTGGCTGCCCAGTCCTTGTAGAACTGCAGGCTGGCGTTGGGGTCGGTCGGGTCGATCGTGGCCGGGTCCGGGGTGCAGAACGCCTGCGAGCCGCCGCCGGCCTTGTCGTCGGACTTGCCGTCGTCGGCGCCCTGCGTCTCTTCGGTCTGGTCGCCCTTGTCGTCAGCCTTGTCATCTGAGCTGCTCGAGCACCCGGCGAGCACACCGAAGCTGAGAAGGACGGTGCCAGCGAGGGCGATGGTGGTGGTACGGATTGACTTCACGGACCTATCTCCTAGAGATGGCGGTCTGGACTGGTCCCAGACCTGTGCAGGACGGCTCTCGTCCCACGGCGACGACGCTAACACCCGCCAACGGCCCCAAGAGCATTTTTGGTGTTCGGATCCTGACACATATGTTTCAGCCTGAAAAATGTGTTTCAGCCTGAAACATCCCCTCACCCAAAAGGGCCAAAGAACCACTCGTGAGAGTGGGCGTCCACGGATTCTTGCCGTCGCGGACGTCACCGTCGCAGATGCGGTGGCGCGCCGTCGCTGGGGCCACGAGCGCGATGGCAGGGACGCCAGAGGCGTCGCCGACGTGTGCGCCAGCGCTGGGGCGAGGTGGGCTCAGCGCGGGCCGGTGCTCCACGACGGGACCGCTCCGGGCTGCGCGAAAGGCAGCCACAGCTGCGCTGAGGTGCCCGCCCCCACACGTGAGGACAGCTGCAGCCGTCCCTGGTGACGTTTGATGATCGTGCGGACCATCGGCAGGCCCAGCCCCGACCCGGGCAGCTCACGGGCGTTGGACCCACGGCGCAGCTCTTGCCAGACCTGCCCGAGCTCGTCCTCGGGGATGCCCTGGCCGGTGTCAGCGACCTCGACGAGCACCCCGCCGTGGTCTTCCATCGCGCGCACGACGATCGACGCCCCCGGCGGGGAGTACTTCACCGAGTTGTGCACGAGGTTGTACAAGGCCAAGAACAGCAGGTCCACGTCCCCGGCGACGTCGGCCACACGCCACGGCACCGTGGGCAGCTGCACCTCGATCGTGCGGTCACCGCGGGCGGGGTTGGCGAGCAGCTCGTCACGGGCGACCATGACGACGTCGTCGATGAGCGCGGCGACGGCCACCGGGGCGACCTCGATCGGTGCGGTCTCCAGGTCGGCGAGCTTGCGCAGGTCGGTCACCAACGTGGCGATCCGGGCCGACTGGCTGTCGATCACCGCGACCGCGGCGTTGTCGACCCCGTCGCCGTGCAGCACCCCCACCGAGGTGCGGATCGCCATCATCGGGTTCTTCAGCTCGTGGTCGAGCCTGGACAAGAACGTGCGGTGCTCCTCTTGGGCCTCGGCGCCCCACTGCTCACGCGCCTGGGCCACCGCCTGCGTGACCGCCTCGGCTGTGGCGACCGCGTCGCGGGCCCGCACGACGTCCCACACGATGAGCAGACCCGCTGCCGCGACCGACACGAGCACCCCCACAGTGCCCAGGACGACCTCGACCCGGACGCTGACGAGGGTCCCAGAGCTCCACGGGTGTGCGGCGCCCAGCGCGAGGCCGACGACTGCCGGAGCCGCCGCCAACGGCCACCAGCGCGACGCGATCTTCGCCTGACCAGGCCACCTGGTCATCCGCGCACCACCTTCGCGCAGAACCGGTACCCCACACCGGGGACCGTCTCGATGTAGTGCGCCGCAGCGCTCTCGCCCATGACGCGCCGCAGCTCCGAGACGCGTTGGTCCACAGCCCGGTCCGAGGCGGGCACGGCGTACCCCCACAACGCGCTGAGCAGCCGTTCACGGCTGTACACCTCACCGGGGTGCGCCATAAGGTGGTCGAGCAACGCCGCAGCACGTGGGGTGAGCACGAGCTCGGTGCCGTCGAGCACGACCTGCCGGGTCACCCGGTCCATCCGCAGCGACCCCGAGACGAGCACCGCGGCGCTGGCCAGCGGCTGGCCGCCGACCATCTGCCGGCGCAGGACGGCAC
>WRCL01000025.1 GCA_009783975.1 Micrococcales bacterium | reverse complement strand
GGCACGCCGCACCGTTCGGCGAACGCGGCGACCTGGGCAGCGCTGGAGTGCATCGGCCAGCCGCCGACTCCGGCGGCCACCGCCGCGGTGTAGGTGGCTTCGTGGACGAGCAGGTCAAGGCCGTCGACGTACGGTTCGAGGACTGCCGGCTCGGCGTTGTCGCCCCCGACGATCGCCCGACGGCGTTCGGTGTGCACGACGCTGACCTCGTCGGGGCTGATGGTCGACCCGTCGTGCACCACCGGGTCGCCGGACTGCAGGCGGCCCCACAACGGCCCGCGGGGCACGCCGAGGCTGTCCAGGGCGGCGACGTCCAGGCGCCGGGTGCTCACCGAGACGTCCACCTCCAGCGCGTGCGACGGGACCCGGTGGCGCAACGGCCGGGCGTGGAAGGTCACACCGTCGTCCCAGCGCCACGTGGTCACCTCCTCGGTGTGGCGCACGTCGAGCTCGTACGGCAGGTGCGTGGTGGTGGCCGCCAGGGTCTGGTCCAGCCACGTCGCGATCGTCCGCGGCGCCCACACCGCCAGCGGCGCGGTGCGCCCCGCCATCCCCGCCGACGCCAGCAACCCGGGCAGCCCCAGGCAGTGGTCGCCGTGGGCGTGGGTGATGAACACCATGCGCAGCCGGTTCAACGACAACGCCGAGCCCAGCACCCGGTGCTGGGTGCCCTCGCCAGCGTCGACCAGGAACCAGTCAGGCCGCAGCCTCGTGCGCACCGCGATCCCCGACACGTTGCGCTGCGCAGTCGGCGCCCCCGCCGACGTCCCCAAGAACGTCACCTTCAGCATCTGTCCTCCTGTTCACCGGGTTCCGCCAGCAGGGTGGCACCCGCACCCCACCGCAGACAAGGCCAATCGGCACCTCCCGATGCCGAGATGCGACCTGGAACACCAGATGCGACGTCCTGAGGTCGCATCTGGTGTTCCAGGTCGCATCTCGGTGACGGTGGTCACTGAGTATCGCGGCCATTTTTCGGTCTTGACCCTGGACAGGTCGCCCCCAATGGTCCAAGAGATTGACACCTGAGCGTCGAGCCGAAACCTGAGCGTGGAACAGCAGTATTCAGTCCGACGCTCAGGTTTGAGCCGGGCGGGCCGTCATCCATGTGGCGAGGTTCGACGGTGTCAGCCGTGTTCGAGCCCCGGGCCGGTGGATGAGGTCTGTCGGGCCGCTTCTCCGCAGGCCAGGTGCCATGGCAGTCGGTCCTGTCCCGACCGGGCAACAGGTTCTCACTATCCCATGTCGTTGAAGTCCACGTAGTGATACTGGTGGCGTTCAAAATCGGGGTGCGGAGCTTGTTGGTGGCGGTGATGTGGTAGGCTCGGACACATGTTGCAGGGGCGAGAATCTCTCCGGGAATCCAGCGCAGAAGCGTTCGTGCTCTCGACGCACAGATCATCGGCAGACGCGCGGTGCGAGGTTTTCTCCGGGGCGGGTGTCGACGTTTTTGGTGCGCAGTGGCCAGCCGATGCCGGACTGGGTCGCCTGGAAGAGTCGGTGGGGGAGGACGGGGCGTGGGCGCTGGCGGCGTTGGGGCTGGCTGCTGGTGATGAGGACGTGCCGTACGTCCCTGGGCCGTTGGGCGACGAGGTCTCGACGACGGGGTGGTTGGGCCAGCTCGATGCCGGTCCAGAGCTCGCGTGGGCGTTGGAGGCTGTGGACCTGGACCAGGTGCCTGACGCTGACCTCGCGCAGGTCCTGGCGGGGTTCGGCCGGGTCGTGTCGTGGGCGCACATGGGTGCGGCCAGGGTTGCTGAGGAGATCTCGACCAGGGTGTGTCGGGCCACGTGGGGCCGTGATTGTGGGTCGGGGCGCTCGTCGGGGGCGGCCCAGGAGGTTGCGTTGGCGTTGGGGTGGTCGCGGACGTCGGCCGCCAGGCTCATCGACGAGGGGTGGGCGTTGCGCACGGTGCTGTGTGACGTGGGCGGGTCGTTGGAGGCTGGGGCGTTGGGTGTGGCGCACGCCAGGGTGCTGGTGGGCCGGTTGGCTGACCAGCCCTGGGACGTCAACGACGAGGTCTTGGGCCAGATACTGCCGGTCGCTGGGCAGATGACGCCGCACGCGTTGGGCTTGGCGGTCGACAAGGCCCTGCACGAGGTTGACCCCGAGGCGCAGACCGAGCAGGCTCTCAGCGCCCGTGACCGGCGCCGGGTCGGGCGCCCGTTCGCGGTCGGTCAGGGGATGGCGGGGTTGACGGCTGTGCTTCCGGTTCTTGATGCTGCCAGGGTCGACCGGGTGCTGGAGAAGGTCGCCCGGGCGGCGCACGGCGAAGGTGACGTGCGGACCGTGGCCCAGCTGCGCGCCGACATCCTCGTCGACGTCCTCACCGGCGACGCCGACACTGCCGCCGTGGATGCGAACCCGGCACCTTGCCAGACCGAGGCGGGGGACCGGCCGCACCAGCCCTGTCCAGGTGCTGGCCTGGCCGACCCAGGCACGCCGCAGGCATCCGACCCACGGACCACGGCCCACCACACCTGCACGGCCGCCGCCCCCACCGGTGGGCTGGACGCATCATCACCGCTGGTACCCAACCCTGGTCCGCCCCGAGCAGAGCAGCTGCCCGGCGGTGAGCAGCCAACCCCCACACTCGTCGTACCGTCACCGCTGGTAGCCAGGTCTGGCGCGCCCCCAGCAGACCTGCCGGGCGGTGAGCACCCGACCAGGCCCACACCCAGCCGCGGGTGGCGCGGCTCGCGGTGGCGTCTGCCACCGCCAGGTTCTGTGCGCATCAACGTCACCATCTCCGCCGCGTCACTGCTCGGGGTCAACGACGACCCGGCGTTCGTCGCCGGGGCCGGACCCATCGACGCGGTCACCGCCCGTGCCCTGGCCCACGACGGACCATGGCGGCGTGTCGTGACCGACCCGGTCACCGGGGCAGTGCTCGACGTCGGCCGCACCAGGTACCGCCCACCAGCAGCAGTCGCCGCGCACGTGGGCGCACGCGACCCGCACTGCGTGTGCGGAACGTGCACCCGCCCCGCCGGGCAGTGCGACCTGGACCACGCGACCGAGTGGCGCGACGGAGGCACCACCACCGTGTCGAACCTCGCCCCGCTGTGCCGGGCCTCGCACACCTTGAAGACCGACGGGCACATGCGCCTGACCATCACCGGCCCCGGCCTGTACCAGTGGACCACCCCCCTGGGCAACACCTACCTCGTCGACACCACCAAAGGGATCCCCCGGCGCCGGCCAGTGCACATCGTCGACGACGAACCACCCTTCTGACCGCCTCGGTCCGCCAAGCTCGACGCCGCAGAGGTCGTCGGCACAACGACCAAGGCTGCGACAGGAACCTGGGCCCACGGGACGACACCGGTCAGCGCAGGGCCAGGGCGACGCGCAGGGCGTCGTCGACACGGCGCATCGTGGCGACGCTCAGGGTGCCGGCGGGTTCGGTGTGGTCGTCGGGGTAGACGACGGTGATGTCGTCGCACAGCACGCGCCCGACGAGGGGGTCGGTATGGTCAAGCTCGACGATCGAAGCCAGCTGGGGTTTGGGTGTCGTCGTGACGCGGACGACGAGGGCGGAACCGAGGTTGCGGTTGCGGGCGTTGTTGGACACCACGAGGTAGGGCTTGCGTCCAGCGCCGATGTCGGCCCAGACCACCTGGCCGCGGACGTAGGCCATCAGTCGACCACCCGGTGGCGGCGGGCACGCACAGCCTGGGCGTGCGCGTCGTCGTCGGCGTCAGTGCTGGCTGCCAGGGCGGCGTAGCCGGCGTCGAGGCGTGCCTCAGCCAGGGTCCGCTCGGCGTAGTCCAGAAGGCTGGCCAGAGCCCGCGCCTGGGACAGCCCGTCTGGCAGCGGTCCGGTCAGACGTTCGACCTCCACCCGTTCTGGGGTTCCGTGCTCGCTGACGCGGCTGAGCAGGGCAAGGTGCCCGTCGCTGAGCGGGACGCTCTTGCGCAGTGCAGTCATGCACCAACTGTAGCAGTCGATGCCGCAGATCATGCGGCATACTTTGGGGCGATGCGTGACCACACTGGCCGCACCCGAGCATGTGCTGGCGGACAACCAGGAGGAATCGTGCGCAGCTGGCGACCCAGGTGGAGCTTGGACCAGCCTGAGGGGCACTGGCGTCGGCTCACGTATGTCGGGGGCGAGCCGGTCGGGTTTCCGCAGAGCCGGTGGCCGGTGTGCGCCGAGTCGGGCGTGCACTGCACCATGTGGAGGTCGCCAACTTCATGTCCGGACTGACCGCCAGATGCGACCTGGCACACCAGATGCGACGTCCGGATGTCGCATCTGGTGTGCCAGGTCGCATCTGGCGAACCTGCGCATGACGGGGCGCGGATGCGCGGGTACTACATGATGTAGTATGGCTGCGTGGATGCTGAGGAGGCCATTGACCGGATCATTGGGCTGCTGGACGAGCCAGGGTCGGATTCGTCGGTGACGTCGGTGCGGATCCGGTCGAACCTCCGGCAGGCCCAGGACCTGGCCCGCGAACACCTGGGGCTGACCGAGCCGATGGGCCAGCTCGTCGAGCAGGGGATCGCGCAGGCCCTGCGGGGAGTGGTGTTCCGTGCTGGGCTCCAGGCGTACTTCGCGCGGTACCCCGAGCTCCGCCCGTCGCTGGGACAGGTCGCGTTCGCGCTCGCCGAGCAAGAGGCCGACCCGTTGGTCCAGCTCGGACCCGAGGTGTTCGAGCAGGCCGCTGCGCAGATCGTCGCCGACCGTGCCGACGCCAGCCCGCAGGACGTCGTCGTCTGGGTCCACGCCCAAGAAGCGCTGCGCAAGCAGACCCGAGCCGCATGAGGATCGTCCTGGACAACGAAGCGGTCCAAGCACTGATGGACCGTCACCACCCCAAACACGCTCGCGTCCTCGCCCACCTGGCCGCTGCCGCGCACACACAGACCTCGGCCCCGCTGGAGGTCCCCGCGACGGTCATGGTGGAAGCCGGGTGGGACCGCAGCGACCCGCGCCTGGCCGAGCTCAACCGCCTGCACCCCCTGGTCGACCCGCTCGACGAGCAGCGCTCACGCGAGTGCGTCCACCTCATGGGCCGTCGCCGCGCCGGGGTGGTCGACACCCACGTCGCCGCTCTCGCGAACTGCCGACCGGACCCTGTGACCGTCCTCACCAGTGACCGCGACGACCTAGAACCCCTGACCGACCGCCACGTCACAGTGGTCCAGGTCTGACCCGTCAAGGAAGCCTGCGATCGTCGGTGCAGATCCGCGACGTGCGAACGTAGACGCGTGATGCGGCGGCGCATCCAGGGTGACGTAGGCGGGCAGGGTGGTCAAAGGCGCACGAGTTCATCGCCGACCTTCGCCGAACGCGCACGTGACCTCAGAGCCCGCCACCGACTGGACGGTGGGTATGCATATATTCATACTGTTGCTATGATGTTGGTATGACGAAGCAGCGTGTGACGATCACTGCTGATGCCGACGTGCTGGCAGCGGGGCAACAGTCAGTTGCTGACGGGGGCTACGCCTCGCTGAGCGAGTGGGCCAACACCGCGATGGTCGAGAAGGTGGCGCGCGACGCACGCCTGCGTGCCCTGGACGAGGCTCTCGCCGTGTACGAGGCCGAGCACGGTGCCATCACCGACGAGGAGGTTGCCGCGCAGGTGCGCACTGACCGAGAGGCCGCGATCGTCGTGCGAGGGCACCACCTCGCCACGGACGCCGCGTGATGATGGTCTTCGACGCGGGGGCGTTCATCGCTGCAGAACGGAACGACCGTGCCGCCTGGACCCGGGTCAAAGCGGCACGTGCACGAGGCGAGGTCCCAGTCACCAGCACCGCCGTGGTGTCCCAGGTCTGGCGAGGCGACGGCCGCCAGGCCAACCTTGCCCGGATGGTCACAGCGGTCGATGCCATACCTCTGACCGACCCGGTAGCGCTGGCCATCGGCAGGCTCTTGGCCCAGTCAGGCACCAACGACGTGGTCGACGCTGCTCTGGTGCTCACCGCCACCGACGGTGACGTGATCTACACCAGCGACCCCAGCGACATCGCTCACCTGGCTGCGACGCTCGGCCTCCACGTCGACGTCGTGCCCGTCTGAGCCCTTCGGCAACGACTTTCCAATTCCTCGTGCCAGGCGTTCTTGCTGGTCATCCACGACTGGCGCGGATGGCCCGTCCTGATCGCCTCAGTCACCGACCCATGCTGACCAACCCCCGTACAGATCCAAGGCGCTTCCACGCCAGTCCCCTGCCTTAGTCATGTATGATGGGGGATACATACCTCGCGAGTCGAGGAGGAGGTGTCCGCGATGCGCAGCGACGAGTTCAAGTATGAGTTGCATCGTGTCGTCGTCGAGCACATCCGTCGCAACCCGGACCGAGTCCGTGAGATCGGGCTGCGCAACGTCGACCGTATGCGCGAGCAGTACCGCCTCCAGGGGTGGGGGAGCCCAGGTACGTGGCTCGAGGAGTGGGAGACCCTGCTTCGCGGTCCTGTCGAAGACCTGGTGGGTATGTGCCTGCTCGAAGGCGAGCACGGCAACGACATGCGCCAGATGGGCCCGTTCTCCGGCGTCATCTCCCAAGCTGAGCGCATGTCGGTGGTGACCTCGCTCCTACGGCGGACCAGAGACGCAGCCTGATGGCGACACGCTCGCAGCTCAAGCACGCTATCCGTGCTTCGTGCAAGATCCTCCGGCAACGCGGTATGGTCTGGGTCGAACCGTGCGACAGTCCCGACGGCCGCGTCCCAGGGCACTGGAGGCAGGCTGACGAGGACGAAGCTGGAACGGATGCCAAGCCATGACCAGCAAGCAGGCGCTGCTTGGCGTCGCCACCAACCAGGAGGCCGCTGTGCGCCTCGCCCGCGAGGTCTTGGAGTCTGCTGTCGCTGAGCGCAACGAGACCGTCAAGGCTCTGCGTGCAGCCGGGGCGTCGTATGGCGAGATCGCAAACGCGCTGGGTCTGACACGTGCCGGGGCGGTGGGTATCTGCCGCAAGATCATGGACGACTCGTGACCTCGTGACCAGCATCGGTCACCAGTACCGTCAAGCAACGCCAGCCAGCCCTCACGCTGGCCGTCGCTCGTCGCAGGCAACCTGATGCTCATGCGAGGGCCTCGCGGATCCAGCTCTGACCGGCCCCTGGGCACGACAAATCAACCGCCTGACCAGGCAAGACATTGGAACCGTCCCCATTGTCCGGGGTCAGCGGCGCATGGAGCGGTAGGTCTCGATGAGCAGGCGGGTCGAGGGGTCTTGGGCTGCGAGGGCGGTGGCGTCGCCGACGACGGCGGGGGCGATGGCGGTGGCGAGCTGTTTGCCGAGCTCGACGCCCCACTGGTCGAAGGAGTCGATACCCCACACGACGCCCTGGACGAAGGTGATGTGCTCGTACAAGGCGATGAGCTGGCCGACGACGCTCGGGGTCAGGGCGGGGGCGAGGATCGAGGTGGTCGGGCGGTTGCCGGCGAACACCCGGGCGGGGACGACCGGCTCGGGCGTCCCTTCGGCGCGGACCTCCTCGGCGGTCTTGCCGAAGGCCAGGGCGCGGGTCTGGGCGAAGAAGTTCGACAAGAACAGGCCGTGGGCGTCGGTGGGGCCGTCGGACAACGGGTTCGCGGGGGTGGCCATGGCGATGAAGTCTGCGGGGACCACCCGGGTGCCCTGGTGGATGAGCTGGTAGAACGCGTGCTGGCCGTTGGTGCCCGGTTCGCCCCAGAACACCTCGCCGGTCTCGCAGGTCACCGGTGAGCCGTCCCAGCGCACGCACTTGCCGTTGGACTCCATGGTCAGCTGTTGCAGGTACGCGGGGAAACGGTGCAGGTGCTGGTCGTAGGGGAGCACCGCATGGGTGTGGGCGCCGAAGAAGTTCGTGTACCACACGTTGAGCATGCCCATGAGGACCGGGACGTTGCGGTCCAACGGCTGGGTCGCCACATGGGTGTCGACAGTGTGGAACCCAGCGAGCATCTCGGCGAACACCTGTGGTCCGAGCGCGACCGCCAGGGACGTGCCGATCGCCGAGCTCACCGAGTACCGGCCGCCGACCCAGTCCCAGAACCCGAACGCGTTGGCCGGGTCGATCCCGAACTCGGCGACCTTGTCCAGCGCGGTCGAGACTGCGACGAAATGTTTCGCCACGGCCTGGGCGCGGGCCTCTGGGGTGTCAGGGATGTGCCCGGCGTTGACCAGGCTCCCCAGCAGCCACTCGCGGGCCAGGCGGGCGTTGGTGAGGGTCTCCAGCGTCGTGAAGGTCTTGGACGCGACGATGAACAACGTCGTGGCCGGGTCAAGGTCGGCGACAGTGTCAGCCAGGTCCGACGGGTCGATGTTCGAGATGAACCGGCAGGTCAGGCCCGGGCGCACGTAGGGGCGCAACGCCTCGTACACCATGACCGGACCCAGGTCAGAGCCTCCGATGCCGATGTTCACCACCGTGGCGACCGGCCGCCCGGTCACCCCCGTCCACGCGCCGGTGCGCACCTGCTCGGCGAACGCGTAGACCCGTGCGAGCACGGCGTGGACGTCGGCGTCGACGTCCTGGCCGTCGACGACCAGCGGCGGTTGGGTACCGGCGGGGCGCCGCAGCGCTGTGTGCAGCACCGAGCGGCCCTCGGTGACGTTGATCTGTTCCCCGGCGGTCATCGCGGCGAACCTCTGCGGCACCTGGACCTGTTCGGCCAGCTGTGCGAGCAGGTTCATGGTGGTGTCGGTGACGAGGTTCTTCGACAGGTCCACGTGCAGGTCGCCCAGGGCAAAGCTCAGCCGTGCGGCCCGGTCGGGGTCGTCGGCGAACCAGCCGCGCAGGTCAGGGACCAAGGTGTCATGGTGGGCGGCCAGGGCTGCCCAGGCGTCAGTGGTGGTGGGGTCGACAGGTGCGCTCACATCCCCACCGTAACGACCTGGCCGGTTGACGCACCTATAGCGAGCTGGGGCGCACACTGGCGTCTCGCCAGTCGGGACGGGCCCTACTCCTCGGAGCAGCGGCCGCGGTACTCGGCGCGGATGTGGGGGTAGAGCTCGGCGCGGTAGGTCGTGGCCATCTGCTCGGCGACCTGTGGTGAGGCGCCCAGGTGCTGCGCGACCCGGCTGTCCCACTCCATGGCGATGCACTCGGTCGTCGCCTCTGAGGTCACGCCTGTGATGTGGACGGCCTCGTGGGTCACGACGTGCACGGCGAACACCTGGCCGGTTGTCGGGTGCTGACGGTCCGAGCGCAACCACGCGCCAAGCTCGGCACAGGTCGAGTGGCTGAGCCAGGCGACGTCCGACCCCCACCAGACCCACCCGCCGACGGCGACCCGTGTGTTGACCAGCGAGGCGCTCCACCGTTCGCACACCGCTCGGGTCTTGGAGTCGCCTGTGACCAGGCGCACCGCCGAGGTCGCCGCGGCCTGGGTCTGCTGGTGGCGCACCTCGGTGACCACGGCCGGGACCCCGAGGACCACCCAGAGCACCAGCGCGACCACGGCGGCTTTTTGTGTCGTGGCGCGATGGGTCGCCAGGCGCCACACCGCCCGCCCGGCCATCGCCACGAGCAGCAGCGACACGACGGTCAGCGGCCCGATGTCGTTCATGCCACATCCATCGGCGATGTCATGGTTGGGGCACGTTTCGACCCGCAGGTTCACTCCGCCGCCGGTCAGGCAGAGATGATGATGAAGGTGAGGTAGGCCATGTACGCGGCGACCATGAGACCGCCTTCGGGGCGGCTGATACGCCGGCCTGTGGTGAAGATCGGGATGCACACCAGTGCGACGGCCACCATGATCGGCAGGTCGACCCGGATGAAGCTCTCGTCGACGGCGACGGCCTGCGGGCCGAACAGCAGCGAGACGCCCAAGATGAGCGTGAGGTTGAGGGTCGACGAGCCGAGCAGGTTGCCGATGGCGATCCCGCGCTGGTTGCGGATCGTCGCCATGATCGTCGTGACGAGCTCAGGTGCTGAGGTGCCGATGGCGACGATCGTCAACCCGATGATCGTGTCGGAGACCCCCAGGGCGCTGGCGATGTCGACCGCACCGGAGACCAGGCGGTCAGCACCGACGACGATGACGCCGATCCCTGCGGCGAGCAGCGCCAGCTCGCGCACAGCGAACCGCCAGCCGGGCCGTGGCGGGGGTTCTTCGTCGACCGCGTCCTCGCCCCGGGGGGTGCGGAGCTTGGCTGTGGCGACCACCATCCACATGTACAGCACACCCGGGACGAGCAAGATCACCCCGTCGCGTGTGGACAGCTCGCCGTCCAGGGTGAGCACGAGCAGCAGCACCGATGCGCCGACCATCGCCGGCAGGTCGATCTTGATCGTCGAGCGCCGCAGGGCAACCGACCGGATCACCGCTGCCAGGCCCAAGATGAGCAGCAGGTTGACGATGTTCGTCCCGACGATGTTGCCGAGCACGAGGTTGCCCTGCTCGTTGGCCATCGCGTTGATGCCCACAGCAAGCTCGGGCACCGACGTGCCGATCGACACCACGGTCAGCCCGATGATGATCGGAGACACATGCAGGCGCCGTGCGAGCTGTGCACCCTGCCTGACGACAACCTCGGCACCCCCGACGAGCATGACCAGACCCACGACGAGCCAGAATGCAGGCATGTGTGGATCCTCTCCGCGTCGAGCCGCTACGAGGATAGCTGCCCCGTCGGCACCTGGCGGGCGGTGCAGCCACCCACCACGCCGGTAGACTGCCGTGCATGACGTTCGAGGCGATGGCCGACCCTGGTCCCGACGAGCCCCTGGGGGCTCCCGCGGCGCCTGACACGGCGACCTCGGTGCTCGAGCGCACCGAGACCCACGAAGAGCTCGAACCTGGTGACCGTGAACGTTTCGCCCACTACGTGCGCAAGGAGAAGATCCTGGAGTCCGCGCTCAGCGGCAAACCAGTGATCGCCTTGTGCGGCAAGGTGTGGGTCCCTGGGCGCGACCCGTCGAAGTTCCCCATCTGCCCTGTGTGCCGCAAGATCCGTGAAGGGATGAGCGGGGGCGACGGCGACGACGGCGGGCGTGACAGCAGCGATGGTGGCGGCCGGCGCTGGGGCTTTGGCCGCGGGGCTGGCAAGTGAGCGGGGCTGGCAAGTGAGTCCTAGAGCTTGCCTGCGGCTTTGAGCGCGAGGTAACGGTCGGCCAGAGCAGGGGGAAGGTCACCGGGCAGGGCCTCGACGACTTCGACCCCGCGCCGCCGCAGACGTGTCTCGACAGCGGCGTGGCCCAGACCTGCGCGTTCGGCGGCGGCGGCTTCGTAGGTCTCGACGACGTCGCCGCGGGTGGTGCGCATAGCCTCCAGCTCAGGGTCGGCGACCGCCGCGACGATCACCTGGTGGCGCCGGGCGAGCTGGGCGACGACGTCGAGCAGCCCCGCCTCAGCGGCGGCCGGGTCGATCGTCGTCAGCAGCACGACGAGCGAACGCTGCGCCATCCGGGCCTGGACCTGCGCGGCGACACCGGTCCAGTCGGTCTCCAGCAGGGTCGGTTCCACCGGTGCGAGCTGGTCGGCCATCGTCGGCAGCAGCTCGGCGCGGCTGGCCCCGGCGACACGTGCACGGACCGTGCGGTCGTAGGCGAGCACGTCGACCCGGTCACCGGCACGGTCAGCGAGCACCCCGAGCAGCAAGGCGGCTTCGATCGCCGCCTCCAGGCGTGTGCCGTCGAGCACCCGTGTGGCGCTC
>WRCL01000024.1 GCA_009783975.1 Micrococcales bacterium | reverse complement strand
TGCTGTCGGGGGGGGGGGGGGGGGTGGGGTGCGGTGGCCGGGTGGGGGGGAGGTGGGTTGGGTGCCGGAGCTGGGCGGGGTGGAGGTGGGTTGGGTGCCGGAGTTGGGCGGGGTGGAGCTGGGCTGGGTGCGGGGGGATGGCTGTATCCATAACTTCGCACGGTCACGGCGGGCCAGGACGTGGCCTGGCAGCGAGACCGGGCCCTGGCCGTGCCAGTTCATGACCAGGGCGTCCATGGCGCACACGTGCCGGGTGCCCAGCGAACCGGCGGGGCACCCGGTCGCGACGGCCATGGCGCGCAAGGCGGCACGGCGCACCGCCGCGGGTGCGTCGACGAGGACGTCGACGACGACGGCGCCGTCGTCGGTGCGGGCCTGGGCCAGCAACGTCGTCGCACCAGCGTCGAGGGCTTCGGCGGCGACGCGCAGCTGGTCGGCGGTCCGTGTCAGCGCGAGGGGGACCCCGGGGCCGAAGACGTCGGTGAGCAGGGGCATCACCTCGGTGCGTACCCGGGTGCGCCGGCCGGGGCCCATCGTGTTCGTCGGGTCGTGCCATGGTTCGAGGTTCGCGGCGGCGCACGCGGCGGCGGTCGTCACCCGCCGCAGACCGAGGAAGGGACGCAGGTAGATCCCGCGTCGGGCGGGCATCGCGGCCAGCGACCTCGCCCCGGCGCCGCGGCCCAGGGCGAGCAGCACCTGTTCGGCCTGGTCGTCCAGGGTGTGGCCGAGCAGGACGACGTCGGCCCCGGCGCTGGACGCGGCCCGCGCCAACGCTGCATAACGCGCCGAACGAGCGGCAGCCTCAGGTCCCCCGCCTGTGCCGACGACGACACGTTCGACGCACACAGGGTCCAGCCCCAGGTCACGGCACTGCGCGGCGGCACGTGCGGCGACCTGGGCCGACCCGTCCTGCAACCCGTGGTCCACGACGACGGCCCCGGCGGACAACCCCATCCGCGGGGCGACGAACGCCGCGGCTGCTGCGAGCGCCAACGAGTCCGGGCCCCCGGAGCACGCGACAAGAACCCGTCCGGCAGGTCGGGCCGTCGCGACACCGCCGTCGGTCTCGGGCCGTGGGTCGTGGGGGGGCGCCGGGACGGTGGTGAGGTGGTGCAGGCTCTGGCCGGGAGCGTGAGGGGTCCCCGGCGCTGAGGGGGTGTGGTCGCAGGTATGGGCACCAGGACGACCAGGGACGTAGGGGTCGGGGAACACTGCACCCAGGGCGTTGCGGACAGCGACGCGGGTGGCGGCGACGGCCGGGTCTGGACCGGTCACGGTCAGCCGTGCACACGGGCGACCCAGGCGTCTGGGTCGGCGATCTCAGCGGGGGTGGGCAGGGTCTCGGCGCAGGTCCACACGGCGTTGAAACCGTCGGTGCCGACGGTGCGGCACACTGCGCGGACGAACGACGACCCCTCACGGTACTGGGCGAGCTTGAGGTCCAGACCGAGCAGCAGCCGGATGAGCCGGGCAGGGCCGCGTGCCCCGGCGCCGTCGTCGCGGCGCTGCTCGAACTGGGCGCGGATCGAGGCCACGGTGGGCACCACAGATGTGCCCACCTCGTCCATCATGACGTCCGCGTGGCCTTCGATCAAAGACATCACAGCGCTGACCTCGTCGAACACAGCACGTTGGTCGTCGTCGAGCAGGGCGAGCAGCCCGATGTCAGGCAGGTCGCGCAACGCGGCGAACAGCCGGCGGACCAGATCGGCGGCCGCGCGGCCGTCAGGGACCAACGTGGTGGTCAACGTGTCGATGCGGCTGCGCAGGTGCGCAGACAGCCACGGCGCGGCGGCGAACTGCAGTGCGTGGGTCTGCTCGTGCAACGCCACCCACAGCCGGAAGTCGGCCGGGACGACGTCCAACGCCCGTTCCACGGCGAGCACGTTCGGGGCGACGAGGAGCAACCGTCCCCTGCCGGGGACCACGTCGCTGGGACCGTCGGGAGAGGTCTGGCCGTCGGGTGTCTCGATGGTGGGAGCCGGGACCGGCTCGGTGGCGCCCAGCTGGGTGTACGGGTCGAACTGGCCGATGACCTTGCTGGCCAGCAGGCCCAAGACAGCACCGACCTCGGTCGCCGTGGCATAACGCGCCGCCGCCGACACCCGCGGTGAGGGAAACCCGCCGGCAAGCACCTGGAACATCTGGGTGTTCGCCTTGGCCCAACGAGGACGGTCGACCACGTGGACCGCCGAGACCTGCGCCGGTTCGCACCCGTCAGACGGACGCAGCCCAGATATCTGCGCGACGTGCTCGGCAGCGGTCCCCGCGGCGTGGCGCAGGTCGTGGACCAGAGCCTCCAGCGTCGCTGTGTCTGCCACCGGCCCGGCAGGTGCGAGCCGGCCAGCCAGCGTCGCGGCGGCATCCCAGTCGACAACGGAAGTCACGGCATCACCGTAGCCGTTCTCGCGCCCCGATACCCCCACCTGCCCGAAGCCGGCGGACGTCGTGCCCACGTCACAGGTGGAGGTGGTGGCGCAGGTTGCGCACCGCCAGGCGGGACCCGGCGGGGTCGCGAAGGGGGGCGCAGGACCCGACGAGCTGGATACGCGGGTCGGCGAGGACCTCAGGCCCGGCGACGGCGTCGGCCGTGCCCAGGCGCAGGTGCAGGGGGGCCAGGTGGGTCAGGGCGGGACGAAAACCGGTGGCCCACACGATGGTCTGGGCGGTGACGTGCGCGGGGCCGTCGGCCCAACCGTCGGGCACCGGGTCGGGGCCGAACCACACCCCGTGGCGCCCGACCCGCTCGAACATCGGCCGGGGGGTCAGCACGCCGTACTCGTCGGCGGCGCGCACGGCGGGGGTGAGGTCGGCTTCGGTGACCTGCGGGTACACGCGGGTCACCCAGGTCACTGTTGTGACCTGGGCCAGCCCGGCGACCAGGTGCACCACACCGGGACCGGCACCGACGACCACGACGTGCCCGTCGGCGAGGTCGTCCAGGTCGTGCACGTCGCACTGGTGCAGCTGGCGGCCGGTGAACGTGTCTTGGCCCAGGTGGAACGGCCAGAACGGTCGTGACCAGCTGCCGGTGGCGTTGACCAGGCCCCGGGCGCGCCACACGACCTCGGCGTCGTCCTGGTGGGCGTGGACGGCCAGGCGCTCGCCGTCGGGGTTGACCCGGTCGACGTGCACCGGGCGCAGCACGCGCAACGTGTACGACTCCTCGTACCGGGCGAAGTACTCGGGCAGGACGTCGCTGGCGGGCCGGGTGAGGTCCGTCTCGGCCAGGGGCAGGCCCGGCAGGTCCCGTGCCTGGGGGGTGGCCGCCACCGGCAACCACCAGCTGCGCCACGGACCACCAGGCTGGGCGGCGTCGTCGAGCACGACGAACGACGAACGCGCCTGCTCCCACCCGTCGTCGCCGACGGCGGCCAGGCCCGTGTGCCGTAAGTACCGTGCTGCGCCAAGCCCTGCCCGGCCTGCGCCGATGACCACGACGTCGACGTCGACGGTACGTGTCTCAGGGCGCACTGACCGTAACGAGCGGCGGGTCGGTGTGGACATAACCTCCATGACGGCACCAGCCTACGCGTGGCGCCACAGACCGCAGCCCGGGGGCCAGCGCTCCAGGTCAGCCCAGGGTTTTGCGGACGCGTCGCGGGCCGTAGCGGAAACGACGGGCGTTGACCGCCAGCTGCACGTCGCGCCACTGGGCGGCGCGGTGGAGCTGGCCGCGCAGGTCGCTGCCTGAGGGGCGGTGCTTGAGGTCGCAGGGGACCTCGACGACCTTGTACCCGGCTTTGAGCAGGTCGATGGTCATCGCGACCTCCACGCCCCAGCCGCGGGCGAGCGGGGTCGCCGCCTCGTAGGCCTCACGGGTCAGGCAGCGCATCCCGTTGAGGGGCTGCACGGGGGTCCACCCGGTGAGGCTGGTGATCGCCCGCCGTGCAGCGCGGACGACGAACCCGTGCCCGGCGGCGCCCGGTTGCGGGGGGATGTTGGCGATGGCGACGTGGGCGATCCCGTCGAGCACCGGACGTATGAGCGCGGCGGTGTTGACCGCCGACTCACCAAGGTCTGCGTCGAGGAACAGCAACGCCCGGGGCGCGCCGTCGGGCGTGTCGCGCATGGCGACCACTGCCGCGCCGGTCTCCATCGCCGCTGCCTTGCCCTGGTTGTGCACGTGACGCACGACAGCCGCCCCTGCCTCGCGGGCGATGTGCTGCGTCGCGTCTTGCGACCCGTCGTCGACGACGAGCACAAGGTCGACGTTCGGGATGGCACGTGCCGCGCGGACGGTCGCCGCGATGAGGCGCGACTCGTCCTTGGCGGGGATCACCGCCGCCACGCGCCGGGGGCGCAGCGGTGTGGCCACCTTGGGGATCCCCGACGGCAGCGTCGGAGGTTCGGCGCGAGCCTCGTCCGGGTCAGCGTCCGGCTCGTCGGGGTCCTCGTCGTCGTCTGGGGTGGCGGGCTCGTCGCTGAGCTCGTCGTCGTCTGGCTCGTCGAGCTCGTCGTTGGGCTCGTCGTCGGGGTCGGTCGGACCCGGCGGAGGCTCGTCAGACGGGCCTGGGATTGGCTGGTCGGTCGGACTCACAGTCACAGCCTATCTTGGTCGGTCAGCCGAACCGGGGACAATGGGGACGGTTCCCATGTCTTGCCTGGTCAGAGGCTCGTTGGCGTCGTCATGGCTTCAAGCCAGAGCAGGGCCCCGGTCTCCGAGCAACGCGACAGAGGGTGCCAGTCGGCTCGCTGCCTGTTCAGTACCATGGGTGCATGGTTGACCAGGGGCGTGTTGAACAAGCGATGAGGCTCGACGACGACGCTCGGCGTGAGCTGTGGGTCGCGATCAACAGCTCTCTCGACGCTGGAGACATCTGCGAAGAGGTCGCCGCGATCATCGACGAACGTATCGTCGAGTCAGACGCACACCCAGAAGCCTTCGTGACCCTCGAGGATGACCATCGTGAGCTCCGGGCGCGCCGCGCAGCGGCATGACCTATTCCGTCCAGGGTTGCTGGTCAGTGTGCTGCTGGCGTTGACGCTGGGTGGCTGTGGCGCGGACGGGTCTGCCGCTGACGGGTCGCGGGGAACGACACGGGCGGACGCGGACGTGCGGGTGAGGCTCTTTGCCGGGCTGGCTGTGTCGAGCCCGCCGCTGGCTCAACTGGTCCAGACGAATAGGACGACGGTGACACCGGTCGATGTCGCCTGGTTGCGTGGGTGGCAGGTCCTTGATGTCGAAGTGTCCATGCCGAATCACCCAAAGCGTTTCTATGCAGCGCTTAGCGACGACGACACGGTTCTGGTGCTCTCAGGGGACCCTGACTCGTTCGCCCAGATGGTTCGTAGTGCTCAGGTCCAGGTGGGCGACGCCGCCACCGCGATCGACGTCGGGAATACCTACCTCGACGTGACCCGGGCCTTCGACAGGTACTCCTACCGCATCGACTCGCTGTCCGAGATCATGTGGATACCAAACATCGACTCCGATCCTGCCCTGGCGCAGCACCGGGCTGACCTGGAGGCACAGTATGGCACGCTCGTCCAGCCGCCTGTGGCACAACCAACGGAAACTGGGTGGAACATGACGGTGTGGATGGTCTACGACCGTTCTCTGGTACGCCACAGCCTAGAGATCGCCGCCGACGGTGCCGTCCAGGACAGCCCTGAGGTGGTCGAGACCGAGATTCCGGTCCCGTGGACTTTCTGAGGATCGCAGAGCGTTGCGCGCTGCACGAATCATCGAGCCTCATTTTTCCACGGCTCGAGGCGAAGAAAGATACCTGGTGCGTCGGTTCGCCCGGTACATACGGTTGGGGCCGTCCCAGACGTCACTCAGGTCGCAGGTCTGCGCACGCGCTGTCCTCGGCGGTCTCGACCGGGTGAGTCTCGGGCTCGGGCACGGCGGTCACGGCGGTGCGTGGGGCACCAGCGGGCGTCAGGTCCTCAGCCAGCCACGCGGCGGCCAGGGCGAGCAGGGCTGGGATGGCCAGCGTCAGGCCGACCGCGGGGATGATCGCCCCGGAGTCGTTGAGGGCGAAACCGATGAGCAGGGCCGCGGCGATGCAGCCGGCGGTGACCGGCAGCAACGGTTCGGACCGCACGAGGCCGGTCAGGCGGCGGCGCAGGGTGTTGATGCGGGTGAAACGTTCGGGTGCGCACAACCAGAACGTCAGTGCTGCGCCGGCCAGCGCCGGACCGGTGAACTGCCAACGCCACAGCTGGCGCATGTTCGCTGCCTGTTTGCGTCCGACGACCGCCTCGGCGCCACCGTCGACGACGCTCGCGACAAAACGGCCCAGGTGGGTGTGTGACCCCTGCAGGTAGTCGACGAGCGCGAACCCGCCGGTGACCGCAGCGGCCCCTCCCAGGGCCCCGAGGATGACAAGCTTGCGCAGCCGCCAACCGGCGGCGGCGATGGCGAGCAGCAAGAACGCGGTCACCTGTGCTGGTGGCCCACCAAAATCGGCCCCGAGGTCGGGGGCTCCGTCGATGACGACGACGACAGTCCCCACGCCGACCACAGCGAGCATCGCGGCCGTGCGTTGCGACGCGGCACGCAGCACCTGTGCCAGCGCCGCGGCGACGATGAGCCCGGCGACGGTGAACAGGGCGAACCCTTGGTTGTTCATCCCGTAGAAGCGGCCTGCGACCAGGCGTGACGTCCCCAGTGGCGAGTCGATGACCAGACGGCTGTCCAGCAGCACGACGTCCGCGGCGAGCACGACGAACGTCACCGTCGCCAGCGCGAGGACCGGTCCGAGCCGCGACCGGCGCCACGGCCCGGCGAACGCCACTGCGACGACGGCGACGACGCCGGCGGCCAGCGCCACCCAGAACGCCGACTGCGGGGTCGGCGAGCGCCACCACCCAGCCAGGTTCGTCAGCAACGACGCCACCGGGACCGCACCTGCTGCGACGGCGGCGACCCGCAGCGCCACCAGCGACCAGCGCACGACTGGCCCGTGCCGCCCCGGGCGCCGTGACACGAGCACCTGGGTGCCGACGAGCACGACGGCACCGACGATGATGAGCACCACCTGCGTGGCCATGAGCCGGTTGGTGAACGGTTCGACGACCTTGGAGATCTGCGCGGACTGACGTGAGACGTCACGTACCAGGGCCATCCGCGCGGCCACGGCCGTCGGCCCGGTCGTCGTCAGCGGCGCGCCGACGACGGGTTGGTCGTTCACCCCCATGGCGAGCAGCAGCGTGGGTGTGACGTCGGTGACCTGCACCACCCCGCGTTGGCGTGTGGACTGCGAGCCGAGCAGACCCACCGCAGGTGTCTCGGCGCCGGGCAGCACACCGCTCACCGCGGCCAGGCGCAGCGACGCGCGCCCAGAGTCGGCGAGGGAGACGACGATCACGGTTGCACCGGTGCCTTGTGTTGCGGCCAGGACCGCCCCGATACGTTCGTCGACGGCTTTGGCCTGGTCGGGCCGGTCTGGTTGGGTCAACGTCGACCCGGGTGGTTCGGGGTCGTCGGACGGCAGGGGCAGCCCGAGCAGCCCGGGCACCGGGACGGTCGTGCCGTACCCCGGGTCGCGGATCGTGCCGGCGTCGACGACGACCAGCGAGCTGGAGCCCAACGCCTGCGCGACGAGTGAGGTGAGCTCGGCGGTGTCGTCGGGCCGGGCGTGGTAGCTGCCGGCGACCGCCCCGTCGGGCCCGGCGAGGGCGACCGACGCCCCAGGCCCGATGGCTGTCGCGGCCGTCCCGGTGCGCCGCACCTGTTCGCCGAGCAGGCCCGGGGTCGCCGAGAACCCCTGCGCGGTGGCCGCGCGCCGGTAGTCGCCCCAGAACGCGACGGTTGCCTCAGTACCGTCGCCGACCGGTTCCAGGACGGTCGTGCACCGGCCTTCGGCCCGTGGCGCGGCCAGGCGCGACCCGGCCGAGACCGCCAACCACCCGTCGACCGGGCACGCCCGCGAGTACACCGACCGGACCACGACCTGCCCGACGGCGTGGTCGCGTGACAGGTCCCACAGGGCCGGGGTGGAGAACGCCCCGACGTCTTCCCAGCGCAACCCGGTGACACCGACGAACACGACCGGGTTGGTGCTCGGCCCGTCGTTGGTCGGACCAAGTGGTGGCCGCAAGGCCGAGGGCGCGAGCACTGCGACGAGCGCGGCGACGGTGAGCCCGACGACGACCAGCGACGGGCGCAGCGACCGGTATGCCCCACCGACGCGCACGGCCAGGTGCGACAACGTCGTGCCCAGCCGCCCGTGGGTGCGTGTGACGACCACCTCGTGCGGGTCGGCGGGTGCCAGGCCGGTCATCCACCCTGCGCAGGTGGCGATGACCAGAGGGATGGCGACGGCGACCCCCAGCGCCGGGATCGCGATCCCAGAATCGTTGACGAGCAGCCCGATGACCAGCGCTGTGCCCGTGGCGACCAGGCACGGCACGAGCGTGGGCACCACCTGGCCCAGCCGGGGCAGCGCCGTGCCACGTGACAGCCACGAGTACCGGCCGCCGTCGGGTGACAGCAGCATCCGGCGGATCGGGCGCACCGACGCGGCGACGACGAACGCGCACCCTGCGATCGTCAGCAGCGTCAACGGCAGGTTGTTCTCCACCACACGCAGGTTCGCCGAGACCTTGCGCGCCAGGACCGGCCCGAGCCCGCCGTCGACGACGGTCTCGATGAAGTTGCCCAGGTGTGTGCGCTGGTCAGGCTCGCGCAGCCAGTCCACCAACGCGAACGCCAGCGTGAGCACCGCTGTGGCGGCGAGCACCGCGAGCACACGCCGCCAGGTGATCTTCACCCCCGCGAGCATGAGCGCGAGCAGCGTGAACGCGGGGATGAGCGCCGGCGGGCCACCGAAGTCGGCCCCCATGCTCCCAGCCCCGTCGACGATGGTCAGCCCTGTGCCGACGACGACGACGACCCCCGCAGCCGGCCACCGGTGCCCCGCACGGACCAGCGGTGTGACCGCGGCGCTGACCGCGACGAGCGTGCCCACCGCGGCCAGGGCGAACGTGGTGTTGTTGAACCCGTAGAACCGCCCCGCGAGCAACGACGACGAGCCGAACACCGCCGACAGCTGCAGCCGCGACCCGGTGAGCACGTCGGCGACGAGCACCGCGGCTGTCACCGCCCCGACGAACCCCGCCGGCCCGAGGACCGCCCGGCGCCACGGCCCGGCCAGCGCGGCGACGACGAGCGCGACGACGACGCACGCCGCAGCGCCAGCCAGTGCCAGCGCAGGTGACGACGTGCGCCACCACGGCACGAGGTTCGCCAGCAGCAGGCTCACCGGGATCGCGGCGACCGACAGCCCGACCACCTGCAGCCCGCGCAGCACCCGGCGTCGTTGGGCCTCGTCGGCGCGACGTCCTGGTGGGCGGGCCAGGCCGAACCACACCGCGGAGAACAGCACGATGTTCACCACGACGACACCGAGGTAGAACTGCGAGACCAGCGGCTGGACGACCGACGCGTGCTCAGCGTCGGCGATGAGGGCGTCGACCCCGTCGCCGGGGGCGCGCTGGCGGATCAGCGAGCCGGCCACCCACGCCGGGCGTTGGTCCCCACCCAGGCCCACCCGGGCGAGCAGCGTCGCGGTGATGTCTGTGGCCAGGACGATCCCGGTCTGGCGGGTCGAGGCAGACACGAGCGTCCCCGGCGACGAGGCCCGGGGCCGGCCCAGCGCTGCGACCTGGAGCGCCGGACCGTCGCCGGGCCGGTCGGCCAGGGACACCACGAGCACATCAGCCTCGGTGGCTCCGGCCAGCGCGGCGTGCAGGCGTTCGTCGACCACCGTCGCCGACGCGTCGTCGACGACCTGCCCAAGGTCGACCACGACGAGCCGGGCGCCAGCGTCGAGCACCTCGCGCACCTTGTGGCTCAGCTCGTCGGCGTCGTCGGGCCGCGGGTGCCAGCCTTCAGGGACCCACCCGTCGGTGCGGGCCAGGGCGACCGCAGCGCCAGGGCCGATCCCTGCGACGGGGACCTCAGCGAGGGTCAGGGCGTCACCCAGGCGCCCAGGCAGCGCGTCGTACTTGTGGGCGGCCGCGGCCCGCAGGTAGTCGTCCCAGTCGACGACCTGGCCGGCCTCGACGCCGCCGAGGTCGCGGCACCGGTCGTAGGGCAGGTCAGCAGCACGGGTGCCCGCCGAGACAGCCAACCACCCGTCGACGGGGCAGGTCGTGGTGCGCACCGAGCGCACCGCGAGGTTGCCGATGCCCCAGGTCTCGCCGAGCGCCGCGAGCGTCGGTGTCGTCGTGGGGTTGACATCGGACCAGCGCAGCCCGGAGGTGCCCATGAGCACGACGGGCCGTGGTGGTGACGGCGGCAGGGGCAGGCCCCGCGGGTCCGGTGGTGGCACCGGCCCGGGGTTGGCCACCGCGGCTGCTGGCGCGACGAGGACCGCCGCCAGGACCAGGCACAGCACCGCCAGCGACCGCAGGACGGTGAAGACGATGGGGACGGTTCCTGTGTCCTCGCAGGACACAGGAACCGTCCCCATCGTCTTCACCGTCTCGCCCATCACCATCCCAGCGTCGTGGCCCCGTGGTCAGCCTACGGGCGTGGCGGTTCTGGCGTGGCGTTCGCATGTGTCAGATGTGTGCAGCGCCGTGTCCGTACCATGAAGGTGTGCCGAAGCTGGTTGTCCGCGTCCTGGTCGTCGTCGTGGTGTTCGCCGTCGGCCTGGGCGTGGGCTGGGTGGCTGGTGGGTACCAGCACACCCACCTGGGTCCCAAAGACCGCGTCTACCCCGCACCTGTGGGCACTGACGTCGGTGTTGGTATCGAGGTGGTCTGGCGTGCGCAGGTCGACCCGTCCGACCGTGTCGTGGCCCTGACCTTCGACGACGGGCCCGAGGTGACGGGGACTGGCCAGGTGCTGTCGGTGCTTGCCGCGCACGAGGCGACCGCGACGTTCTTCATGCTCGGCGAGGCCGCGCAGGCCCACCCGCAGGTGGTGCGTGACGTGCTCGACGCTGGCGGCGAGGTGGGGCTGCACGGGTGGTCCCACACGAACTTCACGCTCGACAGTGCCGCGACGATCAACACCAACCTCGACCGTGGTGCGGCGGCGCTGCGTGCGGCTGGGGCTGACCCGCAGGTGTTCCGCCCGCCGTACGGACGGATCGACTCGTTGGGGCTCGGGGCCGCGGCGGCCCGGGGGTATGCGCTCGTGCTGTGGTCGGACCGGCTCGACGGGCGCACGAACGTCCCGCTCATGGCCGCACGGCTGCGCCCGGGGGCGGTCGTGCTGTGCCACGACGGGCGTGGCACCGTCACCCCCGAGGTCCTCCAGCGGCTTGACGAGCTGCTCACCGCGCTGGACGCGGCCGGCTACCAGTACGTGACCGTCTCGCAGCTGCTCGCCGCCGGTTCGTGACCGGGTCGCCTGGTTGTTGTCTTGCCGCGACCACGTCCAGGCGCGGCCGGGACGTGCCGTCGCACCCGGCGAACACCTGAGCGGCGGGGACCAGCGCGCCCAGCTCGTGCTGGGTCAAGACCACCAGCGCTGCGGTCCACGCCAACGGGGCGGGGCCGATGGGCTGGCCGCTGGCGTCGACGCGCTCGGGCAGCGCACCGTGGGGTGTGCGGTGCTCGTCGAGCCACACCAGCCACCGTGTGGCACGGTGAGGTTCGCCACCTGAGGCCCACGCGTAGGCGAACAACGCTGTCTCTGGTGTCCAGGCGACACTCTTGTCGCCCCAGCGTTCCCCAGGCGCCAGACCGCCGGCGGGAGTGAGCAGGGCTGTCTCGGCGCCAAGAGCCGCCTCGCGTGCCCCCGGTGGCCACTGGCCGACGAACCCGGGGGCTGTCATCGCCACCGCAGCGTCCATGAGCCCGCCGCGGGCCACACGCGGGTACCCGTACGCGGCGAACTGCTCGTCGAGCACCGCGGCCAACCGCGCCGCGAGCCCGGTCTGGCCGACGCCGACAGCGCCGGCGAGCAACGGGGCGAGAGTTCCCAAGGTCAGCTGTTTCTCGC
>WRCL01000023.1 GCA_009783975.1 Micrococcales bacterium | reverse complement strand
CATCGGCGACGCACTCGAAGTCCGGATTGCCCTTTGGTGGTAGTCGGTCGTGACGTACTCGTCGCCCAGCGCGTGCTTCAGCTCACCAATGATCGCACTGAGATCTGAGGGTGTGGTCACCGTCATGGTGTGAGGACTCCTTTCGACTCGGACCGGCCAGTCCCGATGCGACCGTCCATGGACGCGACCCGCAGACCGTGTCTGTGTATCCAACCGACTCCACCTTCGTCTGTCAAAGGTGGAGACAACGACTGCGACCGACCCGTGACCAGCACACTCTCGTGATCAGCACGTCCGCTCACCACCTGGACCGCCATCGCGGCGTGTTGGTTGCCAGACCGTGGACCGGGAAACACGGTGTGCAACGACCGTGCCTGCGACGCGACGGTCGCTTTTGTCATGTTCGGTCCTCGGATCGGCTGGCTGCGGGCCTCGGCCACCTCGTCGTCGAGGGACGTCCACACGATATCCCGCGGGTCGGGACCTCCGTCCTCGACGTTGTGTCGAAAGATCTGTCTGCGCCTGGCCAGATAGTCGATCGTCACGGTTGTCGCCGGTCAGACCCGTCCGGTCATGCGCAGGGCAAGCCACAGGTCGGTGCGGGTGTCGACGTCGTCAAGGTCTCGTCCCAGCAGCCCCCCGGCACGTGCGACCCGTGCGCTGAGCGTGTGCCGGTGCAGGCCAAGCGTCCTCGCGGCGGCCTCGTAGCTGCCGTTGGCCGCCAGCCACGCCGCGAGGGCTTCCAGCAGGCGCTCAGCGCTGTCGTCACCGACGAGCAGGTGGAGCATCGCGTGGGCCCGGTCGGCGAGCTCTGGCATCGTGGCCACCGCGGCGAGCACCCCCGCGCCCGGGTCGTCGAGGGCGACGACCTTGCCAGGTGCGGCGTACCGGGCGGCGCGGCGCGCGCGGTCCACAGCCGCGGGCAGGTCCGCGAACGTCACCGGCTCGCTCAGCCCCACCCCTCGTTCGGGGTCGAGCGCACCGAGCCCAGGGGCGTCCTGCGCCCCCACGCACGCCAGGACGACGTCGTCGACGGTGGAGAACACCATCGCGTGCCCCCCGTCGCAGGCAGCCTGCAACGCCCGTGCGGTCACCGTGTTGAGCCCTGGGGACCACGCCGCAGCCCGGACCGGTTCGCCAGGCAGGCACATCCCCACCGACGGGGCCTCGGTCCGCACGACGTCGGCCTCGCCGCTGACCAGCAGGTGCCACAAGGCCCGGCGCAACGACGCACGCACCGCACCACCGGTCCCCTCGCCGATCGCGAACCACAGCAGCGCGACAGTCGATGCCACGACCGCCTGCTCAGCCGAGTCGATCCCTGAGGGGCCCACGAGCACGAGCACGCTGCGCAGCCCTGTGTCAGGTCCGATGGTCTGCATCGTCAGGTACGCCGTCGTGGCCTGCGACGTCGGGCGCGGCCGGCCTGCTGGTGCCGGTGGCGGCGGGAACGGCACCGAGACGGTGGCACCGGTGTGGTGGCCGCGGCGCAACAACGACGTCGCCTCAGCCCCAGCGGCTGCGACGATCGGGTCATCAGCCAGCAGCCCGTGGACCGCCCGGGCCCGCCCGCGCTGGTCGACGAGGACAACACCGCACCCCAGCTGGCGGCGCAGCTCGCCGAGCACCGCGTCGACCGGTGAGGTCTGCAAGACCGCTGCCGAGACCGCACGGGTTGCTGCCAGCGCCCACGCGGCCCGGCGGTGCCCTGCGGCGTCGATGAGGTCGGCCGCAGCGCGGACGACGGCGATGAACGGGATGTGGTACGGCACCTCGAACAGCGGCATCGCGTGGGTTGTGCACGCCTCGACGAGCGAGGGTGGTGTCCCGGCGTGCAGCACCCGCGTGCCGAACCCCACAGCGCTGACACCACGGCGCCGCAGCGCAGCGACATAGGCGTCGGTGCCGGTGTAGCGCTGCTCGCCGGTGGCGTCCTCGCCCTGCGGGTCGAGCTGGCGCCCTGTGGTGAGCAGCAGGTTCCCGCGGTCCAGGAACGGGGTCGGGTCAGCCAGGTCTGAGGCAGCGACCCAGGTCACGGGCGCGTCAAGAGCAGCTGGTCCTGCGTCGACGACTGGGCGCAGCTGGAGGTCCCGGCGTTGTAGGACATCGCGGACAGTGATGGGCACATGGCACACACTAGAGCCTGTTGGACGGTCTGGCCATGGTCTGACGACTCTTTCGACAGCACGTCGAGGACAGAAGTCCCGATCAACCCGATACCTTGTGGGCAACCCTTCGACTCCGACGACGTGATTCGAGGGACGAACCCCTCCGATCTTGAGGACGGAACATGACCAACGCATCCGGTGTGCCGCAGGAGCGGTCCGTGCACAGTGAAATTCCCGGCCCGCGGTCGCAAGACCTCATGGAGAGAAAGACGGCGGCCGTCGCCCGCGGGGTCGGCACGACGATGCCGGTGTTCGCCGACCGGGCCGACCGTGGGGTGCTCGCCGACGTCGACGGCAACCGCCTCATCGACCTTGGCGCCGGGATTGCCGTGACTTCTGTCGGTGGTGCAGCACCACGGGTTGTCGCCGCGGTCCGCGACCAGCTCGAGCGTTTCACCCACACCTGCTTCATGGTCACCCCGTACGAGGCCTACGTCGAGGTCTGCGAAAAGCTCAACGCACTCACCCCCGGCGACTTCCCCAAGAAGTCAGCGCTGTTCACCTCTGGCGCCGAAGCCGTCGAGAACGCCGTCAAGGTCGCCCGGGCCTACACCAAACGCCAGGCGGTCGTCGTCCTCGACCACGCCTACCACGGCCGCACCAACCTCACGATGGCGATGACGGCAAAAAACGTCCCGTACAAAGACGGTTTCGGTCCGTTCAGCCCCGAGGTGTACCGCGTGGCCGGCTCGTACCCCCTGCGTGACGGGTTGTCTGGTGCCCAGGCCGCGCGGCGCACGATCGAGCAGATCACCCGCCAGGTCGGCCCGGGCAACACCGCGTGCGTGGTCATCGAGCCGATCGCCGGCGAAGGCGGGTTCATCGTGCCTGCTGATGGGTTCTTGCCTGCGGTCGTCGACTGGTGCCGTGCGAACGGCATCGTGTTCGTCGCCGACGAGGTGCAGACCGGGTTCGCCCGCACCGGCGCCTGGTTCGCCTCCGAGCTGTTCGGCATCGTGCCCGACGTGGTCACCACCGCCAAGGGCATGGCTGGCGGTCTGCCCCTGTCGGGGGTGACCGGACGCGCCGAGATCATGGACGCCAGCGGCCCTGGGGGCCTGGGTGGCACGTACGGCGGCAACCCGCTCGCGTGCGCCGCGGCGCTCGCGGCGATCGAGACCTACGAGGCCGACGGCCTCATCGCCAAGGCCCAGGTCATCGAAGACCTGCTCGTCCAGCGTCTGCGCGCAGCCCAGGCCGGCGACAGCCGGATCGGTGACGTGCGCGGACGTGGCGCGATGATCGCCATGGAGCTTGTCGACCCGGCGACCGGAGACCCCGACGCCGCCTTGGCCAACCAGGTCGCAGGCCTGGCCCGCGGCCGTGGTGTCATCACCCTCACCTGCGGCAGCTACGGCAACGTGCTGCGGTTCTTGCCCCCCCTGACCATCGACGAGGCCCTGCTCGCCGAAGGTATCGACATCATCCTGGCCGGTCTGGCCGAGATTGGAGCAGCAGCATGAGCGTGGCCCCGCAGCGGATCGAGGCCCTCCTGGGCACCACCCCCACCGGCCTGTACATCGACGGGGCGTTCCGGCCCGCGTCGGGCGGCGCAACGTTCGCTGTGACGAACCCGGCGACCGGTGAGCGTATCGCCGACGTCGCCGACGGCACCCCCGACGACGCCATGGCAGCCCTCGACGCTGCTGTGGCGGCCGGGCCTGGTTGGGCGGCCACACCCCCGCGGGTGCGTGGTGAGACGTTGCGCCGGGCGTTCGACATGCTCGTGGCCCGCACCGAAGACATCGCGTTGATCATGACGCTGGAGATGGGCAAACCCCTGGCCGAGGCCCGCGGCGAGGTCGCCTACGGCGCCGAGTTCGTCCGCTGGTTCTCCGAGGAGGCTGCGCGGATCACCGGCCGGTTCGGGACCAACCCCATCGGCACCGGCCACGCGGTCGTCTCACGCCACCCTGTGGGCCCGTGCTACCTCATCACCCCGTGGAACTTCCCGCTGGCCATGGCCACGCGCAAGATCGCCCCGGCCCTGGCCGCAGGGTGCACGATGGTCGTCAAACCCGCGAAGCTCACACCGCTGACGACGCTGGCCTTCATGCAGATCCTGCATGAGGCTGGTGTCCCGGCCGGGGTGGTCAACGTCGTGCCGACGAACAGCTCCTCGTCGCAGTCCGCGCCGCTGCTGGCAGACCCGCGCCTGCGCAAGGTGAGCTTCACGGGGTCCACCGAGATCGGCCAGGTGCTCATCCGCCAGGCCGCGCAGAACGTCTTGCGCACCTCGATGGAGCTCGGCGGCAACGCCCCGTTCCTCGTCTTCGACGACGCGGACGTCGACGCGGCGGTCACCGGTGCGCTGGCAGCCAAGTTCCGCAACATCGGTGAGGCGTGCACGGCGGCGAACCGGTTCATCGTCCACGAGTCGGTCGTCGCAGAGTTCTCGGCCAAGGTCGCCGAACGTGTCGCGGCGATGAAAGTCGGCCCTGGGACCGACGACGGGGTGCAGATCGGCGCCCTCATCGACGACGCTGCCGTGAACAACTGCGCGCGCCTGGTCGCCGACGCCGTCGGACGTGGCGCCCAGGTGCTCGCCGGCGGAAAAGCACCAGAAGGTCCCGGCTGCTTCTTCGAGCCGACGGTCCTTGGCGGTGTCCCGGCCGACGCGCTGGTCATGGTCGAGGAGATCTTCGGCCCGGTGCTGCCGATCACGACGTTCGCTGACGAAGCTGATGGGATCGCCCTGGCCAACACCACCGAGTACGGCCTGGCCGCATACGCCTACACACAAGACCTCAACCGGGCCACACGTCTCATCGACGCCCTCGAGTGCGGCCTGCTCGGGCTGAACACCGGGGTCGTCTCCGACGCCAGCCAGCCTTTCGGCGGTGTCAAACAGTCAGGCCTTGGCCGAGAAGGCGGCCGCGAAGGCATCGAAGAGTACCTCACCACCAAGTACACACTCGTCCTGGGTTGATCCGGCACCACGAGACGAACCGAAGGAACACGAACATGGATTCCAACCAGCCCGCCCATGGGCATGTCGACGACGATGCGGCGCAGCTTGCGGCGCTCGGCTACACCTCCGACTTCAAACGTGAGATGGGGTTGTGGGGCAACGTCGCCGTCGGCTTCACCTACCTGTCACCGATCGTCGGTGTCTACACGCTGTTCTCGGCGGCGATCGCCACAGCCGGCCCGCCGATGGTGTGGGCGTTCTTGATCGTCGGGTGCGGGCAGTTCCTCGTCGCCCTGGTGTTCGGCGAGATCGTCTCGCAATACCCGGTCGCCGGCGGGATCTACCCGTGGGCCAGGCGGTTGTGGGGCAGACGCTGGGCGTGGATGACCGGGTGGATCTACATGTTCGCCCTGTTCTCCTCGATCGGCGGGATCGCGTGCGGGGCCAGCCCGTTCGTCGCCTCGATGCTCGGCCACAACTACTCGGTGCGGTACATGGTCGTCGCAGCCCTTGCGCTGCTGGCACTGTCGACGATCGTCAACCTTGGTGGGACCAAGGTCTTGTCGATGGCCGTGACGATGGGCTTCATCACCGGCCTCATCGGCGCGGTGGGTGTGGGCGCGTGGTTGCTCGTGCGCGGCAGCCACGACTTCTCTGTCATCTTCAAGACGATGGGCGCCGCGGACGGCAAGGTGTACTTCTTCGCCTTCGCCTCGGCTGGTCTTGTCGCCGTGTTCCAGTACTACGGGTTCGAGGCGTGCGGGGACCTTGCCGAAGAGGTCCCCAACCCTGGTGTCCAGATTCCCAAAGCCATGCGGATGACGATCTACATCGGTGGTTTTGCTGCGACCTTCACCGCGTTCACCTTGATCATGGCGGTCGTGCCGAACATCACGGCGGTCATCAACTCTGGCGGTGCGTGCATCGACTTCGACGAGCGGACCGGCGAGTGCGCGACCGGAGCCCTGGACCCGGTGAGCCACACCATCCACGAGGCTTTCGGGTCGGCGGACAAGATCGTCCTGCTCATCGTCGTCCTCGCGTTCTTGTCGTGCTTGATCAGCCTCCAGGCCGCTGCGAGCCGCCTGCTGTTCTCGTTCTCGCGCGACAAGATGATCATGGGCCACCGCTTCCTGCGCGTGTTCTGGCAGTCCCGGCACGTCCCGCCGGTCGCCCTGCTCGTCGCCGGCGGCGTCCCCGCGGCCATCGCGATCGGGTCGATGCTCTCTGAGAGCGCGTTGTGGCGCATCATCGGCTTCGCCGCCATCGGCATCTACCTCGGGTTCCAGTCCGTCGTGCTCGCCGCGTTGCGCGCCCGGCTCAAAGGCTGGCAGCCCTCAGGCAAGTTCCGCCTGGGCAAGTGGGGCCTGGCGGTGAACATCGGCGCCCTGACCTGGGGCGTCCTGGGGATCTTGGCGATCGTGTGGCCCTGGGACCTGGGCGAACCCGGGTTCAAGTGGTACGACGTCTGGCTCGTCATGCTCACCGCCTGCGTCGTCATCGGCTCCGGGCTGTTCTACCTGTTCACCGCCCACCCGTACCGGCACTCCGACACCCCGTCCGGCGACGCTATCCCCGTCAAAGGCGGGACGCCGACCCAGGACGCGATAGAGGACGATCCGCCAGACCTTACAGTGTGACCATGGACAACGACCGCGTTCGAGGGGGTCGGCGATGAAAGAGATCGCCGACTTCCTCGAGGCGTACCCGCCGTTCAGCGACCTCGACCGTGAAGAGCTCGAACAGCTCGCGGTCGTCATCGACGCGAAGTACCACCTGGCTGGTGACCTGGTCGTCGAGGTGGGGCAGCCCAGCCTCGGGGTTGCGGTCATGGTGCGTGTGGGCCGGCTGGAGGTGATCGGACCGGCCGGCACGGTCGTCGACGAGGTCGACCCCGGTGACCTGCTCGCCCTGGAGACCGTCCGTGCCGGCCGCCAGTACGCCCACGCGGTCAAAGCCGCCGAAGACACCCTGCTCTACCTCGTGCCCCTGCCTGACACGCTCCGTGAGGGCAACCTCGCCCCGGTCAGCACCTCCAGCCAGCTCACACGCCCCGAACGGCTCTTCGACGCCGCCCAGGGCAAGGTGACCGACTCGATGCGCCCGGTGATCATCCACCCGGCGAACACCTCGATCGCTGATGTGGCCACGGCGATGACCGCGTCACGCACCTCGTGCTCCCTGGTCAGCGCCCCCGACGGTGGGCTCGGGGTCATCACCGACTCTGAGCTGCGGCGCCAGGTGGCGACCGGGAAGGTCCCGGTCACCGCAGCGGTCGGGACGATCGCGTCGTTCCCGGCACGGACCATCACCTGCGACGCGCTGCTCGGTGACGCGTACCTGGCGATGGTCGAGGCGAGCATCCACCACCTGGTCGTCGTGGACCTGCAGAGCCGCCCGGTCGGGGTGGTCCGTGTCGTCGACGTCGCCTCTGCCGAGCTGCGTGACCCCCTGGTCGTGCGCGGAGCGGTCGAACGCGCCCAGACCCCTGACGAGCTTGTCGAGGCCAGCGCCCTGGTGAGCCCGTCGATCATCGAGCTGGTCACCCGTGGCCTGCCGATCGAGTACATCGGGCGGTTGCAGTCCGGGGTGGTCGGGGCGATCTTGCGCCGCGCGGTCGCCCTCGTCCCCGCGCCGCAGGCGTCCCGGGAAGCCACATGGCTCGTGCAAGGCTCGCTCGCACGGCGCGAGCCGCTGCCTGGCTCAGACGTCGACACAGCCCTGTGCTGGTACGACGGCGACCCGGGCGACTACCTCGCCCACGCCTCACGGGTGCTGCGCCTGGTCGAACGCACAGGGCTTGCCACATGCGACCGTGGGGCGAACGCCGACAACTCGCTGTTCAACCGCTCAGAAGACCAGTGGCGCCAGGCTGTGGCCAGCTGGTTCGACAACGACGAGGAGGCCGGGGCCCTGGCGCTGGCCTCGATCGTCGCCGACTCTCGGCCGGTGTGTGGAGGCCAGGCCTCTCCCCTGGTCGACGCTGTGTCCGAAGCGGTGTCCCACGAGCTGTTCATGGCGGTGCTCACCCGCCACACCCTCACCCGCCGTCCCCCGCTGGGGTTCGTGCGCGACTTCGTCGTCCACCAGTCCGGCGAGCACCGCGGCCACCTGGACCTGAAAAAGGGTGGGCTGGTCCCGGTGAGCTCGCTGGCCCGGTGGTTGGCGCTGCGCGCCGGGGACGTCACCGGCAGCACCCTCGAACGCCTCGACCGTGGGGCCGCTGCGGGCCTGATCACCGACGACGAACGCGACATGCTCGCCGGGGCGTACAAAGTGTCCTTGACCGTCTTGGCCGAGCACCAGGTCAGGGCCATCAAAGCCGGTGAGAAACCCACCGGGTTCTTGCGCCCAGACCGCCTGGACCCGCTCGAGCGCCGCCAGCTGCGTGAGGCGTTCCGGGCGATCGACGCCGTCCAGTCCGCGTTGACCGCGAGGACGTCGCGGGTATGACCGCCGCAGTCTCGTCGTTCATGTCCGGTTTCATCGACGGGCAGGGCGAGGTCAACGCCCAGCTCGAGCTGCCGTGGGACCGCGCACGTCTTGCCGTGCTGGACTTCGAGACCACAGGTCTGGGTGACGACGACGCGATCATCTCCTTCGGGGCGGTCCACATCGACTCTGGCCGGGTCGTCGGACGCTCGTCGGTCTACGGGTTGGTGCGCCCGCAGATCCCCCCGTCTCCTGAGTCGGTGCGTGTCCATGCCATCAGGCCGTCGGACCTGCGCAACGCCCCGGGCCTGCCCGAGGCTCTCGACCCGTTGTTCGTGGCGTTGACTGGCCGGGTGCTCGTCGCCCACGCCGCCTGGGTCGAGACCGGTTTCCTCGACCGGGTGCTGCTGGGCTGCGGACTGTCGGTGCACATGCCGGCTGTCGACACCGCCGAGCTCACCTGGGACCACTTCGCGGTGCGCCGCGACCCGCACCGCTCGCCCGGTCTGGAGACGGTCGCCACCCGCCTCGGCCTGCCGATCTTCACCCCGCACCACGCCTTGGGCGACGCCTGGACGACCGCCTTGATCTTCTTGGTCATGGCCCGCCACCGCGCCCAAGACCGCCCGTTGCCCCTGCGTGACCTCGTCGCCGCCTCCGCCCCACGCAACCCCCGGCGCTCATGGTTGCCCCGCCGGCGCTCCCACGACGAGCCGGCCTGACCGGTCAGCCGCCGGCGACCAGACGCATCGTCGTGGTATAGGTCTGCACGACGACCTGCCGGTCGTCGAAGAACCGGGCGTAGACCTCTTCCAACCGCGGGTCGAGGTAGGCGACCTGGGTGCCGACGTACGCGAAGTGCTCAGTACCGCGGACCTGCTCGCGGTCCCCCACAGACCATGCCACCTGCTCCAGCACAGGGTCGTCCGGGTCGAGGCTTCGCACGACCGACGCCAGCAGCTGGTCGACCTCACGGCGTTCGGCCGGGCTCAGCGACTCGTAGGCCACATGGAGCATCTCGTGCGCCGCGGCGGTGACGACCAGCCCGCGCAGGCGCTGGTCGGGGTAGCGGTAGACGACGATCGACCGTTCCGCAGCGTTGTAGCACCCGCTCGACCCTTCTGGGCAGTGGTCTGTGAACCCGTCGTCACCCAGCAGCTGCGGGTCGTTGTCGTAGAACAGCTGGCGGCCTGTCGGGCTCATCGCAGCGTCGCTGGCAAGGTCTGCCACGTCCACCGACGCCGCCGGGTGCACCCACGGCGCCGCCGACCAGCTGAACGCGACACCGACGGCCACGATCGCGACCCCAACAAGCACCCCCACCCACCACCGACGCCCGCCCCGCCGGCGCACGACGGACGGCTCGTGGGGACCGCCCGGCGTCTGGGCACGACGAGCAGCAGCCTCGTCGATCACCCACTGGGGGATCCGCCCCGTCGGCGACCGCGGCAGCTCGTCAGGAATCACCACCAGCCCACCCTCTCATCTGCCGCCCCTGCCAGGACAGCGCCAACCTCGATCGCGACCACGCCACTGCGTCTGACCGTCGCCAGCGGTGGCCCCGGCCTGCGCCCAGCGTCGCCCCGCGTACCCAGCGGCAAGCGTCGCCCCGTGTACCCAGCGGCAGCCGTCGCCCCGTGTACCCGTCGCCTTGTGCGCCCAGCGGCAACCGTGGTGCTCGTGCCCATCGGACCGTCGCCCTCGTGTGTCCCCATCGGCAGCTGTCGGCACTGTGTGTGCCACCTGGCTCTCATCCCCCCTGATGCCTGCCTGTGCCGGCCTCACCCCTCGCAAAACAGCCTGCGGCCATGGCGGTAACCAAACGCCATGGCCGCAGGCCGGAGGGATCGACACTGTGTGCTCCAGGGGGTCTGTTGCACACCATGCTCATCGGGACCCACCCGCGCCCCCACAAGCGAACATGTGACCCCCACGCCCCCCTGTGCCCGCCCAGACCTGCCGCGTGCAGACAACCCCGGCGCACGTGACCCCCGACGCCCACGACGTGCTCTCCCCGCCCAAGATGATGAGGGGATGAATAGCTCCGCAGGAGGGCCGGGCCGACAACCCAGCGCTCAGGTCACCCGCCAGGTAGACGAGAAGCCCAGTCTTGACCCGGATGTCGTCGAGTGCCCTGCCAGTCAGGCGCAACTCGTACGGGACAGCGACATCCGGAAAGTCCTCGTCGGTTGTCACTGGTCGCGGGCCGCCACTTTCAGCGCCGCCGCAGCCTGGGCCAACGCCACAGTGCGGGCAGCGTCGGGGTCTGTGGTTGCTGCCCGCACCGCGCGCACTGCGGCACGGCCAGCCTCGGCGCGCCGGTCGCGCAGCGCCAACACCTGTGTGCGGGGAACCTTGTGGTGCGATCCGGTCCGGACATCGGCAAGCACACCCTCGGCGATCCAACGCATGACCATCGGACGTGAGACCCCGAGCAGCTCGGCCGCCTGGTTCGGGCTGAGCAGCTGGGGGGCACACAACACAGACATCACCAAGGCGGCCTGCTCCGTGGTCAGATCAGTCCGCGACCCGTCAGTGAACACCACCGAACTCGGCTGCGCCTCCGCATCAACGGTCACACTCGCCCTCCCATCTGAAGCAAGTGCAACTATATCTCGTCGCGAAGAACCTGTCGAGGACCGAGGCAGCCCGGTGTGGGACATCGCTCCTGCACCCAACTGGGTGGGCGTCCAAAAGGTCAGACCCATTGTCCTGGGGCCGCACCTGTGGTGCGGCCCCAGGGACGTCAGCGGAAGTCGCCGAAGTCGATGTCGTCGAGCGGGATGGCTTCGCCGGTGCCCAGGCCCAGGGTCGGGAAGTCGATCTCGTCGTAGCCGAAGGTCGGGTACAGCTCGGCCTTGGCTTCTTCGGTGGGCTCGATCTCCACGTCGCGGTAGCGCTGCAGGCCCGTGCCGGCGGGGATGAGCTTACCGAGGATGACGTTCTCCTTCAGGCCCAGCAGCGGGTCAGAACGAGAGGACATCGCGGCCTCGGTGAGGACCTTCGTCGTCTCCTGGAACGACGCGGCTGACAGCCACGAGTCGGTCGCCAACGACGCCTTGGTGATCCCCATGAGCTCGGGACGGCCAGAGGCTGGCTGGCCACCACTGGCCACAGCACCACGGTTGGTGTCTTCGAACTTGCCGCGTTCGGCGAGCTCACCGGGCAGCAGGTCGGTGTCACCAGAGTCGAGCACCGTCACACGGCGCAGCATCTGGCGGACGATGACCTCGATGTGCTTGTCGTGGATGTCCACGCCCTGGGAGCGGTAGACCTCCTGGACCTCGTCGACCAGGTGCTTCTGGGTCGCCCGGGGGCCAAGGATGCGCAAGACCTTCTTGGGGTCGACCGCACCTTGGACCAGCTGCGTGCCGACCGCGACGTGCTGGCCGTCTTCGACGAGCAGGCGCGAGCGTTTGGTGAT
>WRCL01000022.1 GCA_009783975.1 Micrococcales bacterium | reverse complement strand
GCGTTTCGGATCCTTGGGTACACCGGCGATTCTGTCGTGGTCGACATGGCTTTCAAGGGCCATAGCCAGGGAAAGACGTTCCTGATCACGATGTCGTACCCGCTGGTGTGGGTCGACGGGGACTGGCGCCTGATGGTGTCCGACGCCACGACGCCGATCAACACTTCGATCATCGCCACCCTCGACGGCTACACACCGTGGGGCCCACCGTGAGCTGCGACACGGGGTGCGAAGACGCTGGGGACGGTTCCTATCGTCTTCCTGCCTGACCAGCGCAGATGCTCGCTAGACCTCCGTAGGATCAGGCATACAGCCGCACCCAGCCACCGGAGAGCGCCTCCACGACCGCGCTCGTCATCCGATGGCCTCCAAGGCAAGGGTTTCACGCGGAGACAAGGGTTTGAAGACTTGGTTTCGCGTGGACGGCTTGCTTTCGCGAGGTGACTCGGACCGGGCAGCGCAGATACGTGGGCGTGCGGCGGCTGCCGGTGGGTAGGCAGCCACCGCAGGCGCACGTTCCTGGCGGACCTGGGACCTAGGCCGTGTTGCGAAAGTCCCTGCGCGCTGCGGCGCGCCCGGCACGCACGCTCGCCGCGTTGTCGATCCTCGGCCGCAGCGCTGCTGCGACTGTCGTCCTCCGCCTTGCGAGCGCACGCCCCGGACGCGCCTCGCTTGCGCACGGACTTTCGCAACACGGCCTACATGTACAGGCCGGGGGCGCTGGTGTCGTCGTGGGTCGCGATGCGGGGGGTTGAGCTGAGCGTCTCGAACAGCTCGGCCAGGGTGGGGGTCGGCGACCCGAGCTTCGCGGTTGGGTCGCCGAGCCAGGTGCGGGCCTGGTCGGCGGTGAAGGGGTGGAACTCGACCTTGGCCAGGCAGCGGCCGGGGCGGGTCAGGGCAGGGTGCAAGGACATGATGTCCTCGTTGGTGGTGAGCAAGATGATCACCTTCGAGCCCTGGCCCATGATGCCGTCGGACAGGTTGAGCAGACGCCCCAGCGCGTTGCCCGAACGGTGCCGGGCGTCGCCGCTGATGAACTCGTCGCAGTCCTCGACGACGACCAACCGGTGCATCGGCTCGCCGTCGTCGGTCTCGTCGGCCTCAGCGCTGAGCACGGCCGCCATGTAGGGCACGGAGTTGAAGAACCGCTCCGGGTCGGGGATGTAGTGGTGGGTGCACCACGACGACCACTCGCGCATGAGCGTGCGGATGGCCGTGGTCTTGCCGGTGCCCGGCAGCCCGTACCACACGACGAGCTTGCCTGACGCGTCCGACGGACGGACCGTGGTCACCAGGCGGGCCAGCTGGTCGGCGGTCGCGGCAGGGTAGTTGCGCTGCACGTCGGCCCAGGTGGGGACGTCGATCACCTTGGTGTGGCTGTAGCCGCCGCCGCCCGAGTCCTGCCACATCTGGATCTCGGCTTTCGTCGGGTCGTCGTCGCTCGCCGGTGGGATGCGGTCGACGACGGTCTGCAGCAGCTGGGCAGCGCGCTGTGGGGTGGTCGCGCTGACCGTTGCCATGTTCTGGCCGATGTGGATGTGCCCGGTCGGGGTCTGGGCGAAGACGAACGGCTTGTCGGGATGGTCGTGGTAGGCGCACGAGCGCAGCACCACGGCGTCTGGGGGCAGCAGCGTGGTGCGGTCGAAGTCGTGCCCGAGCCTCGCCTCGGCGGTGAACGGCTCGACACCGCTGATGACGGTCTCGGCGAAACCGATCCCCACCCAGCGCTCAGTCTCCAGACTGGACCCGTCGTTGGCGTTGACCGCAGGCAGGTTCAGCGCAGGAGCCACTGGCCCGGCGTCCAGGCCGGACCCGAGGATGGCATCGAGGAGCTGTGCAGTCACGAGCCGTTATCCTCTTGGGTCGCCAGCGTGTTGGGCAACCCTTTTCTCACCCGGACGTGGAGCGGGCAGAGTGTGCTCTGGGACCTTGGGGCACGCTGGTCCCGCGGGGTCTGGCGGGGGTGGTTCGACACACTGCATCCTACCAAAACCCCAGGTCAGACGCAAGATCCAGACGACGGCCGGCCAGACTCAACCAGAGATTCTGGAGCGATCGCCGGGTGACCTACAGTGGGAGCGACAACGTCGACATGAGGCCTGGTGATAGTGGTGCCCCGGATGGTTCCGCGGTGGTTCTGGGCCGTGCTGGGGCTCCTGGCGGGGTCGCTGGTCGTCGTGGGCGTCATCGCGGTCGCGCAGCTGCCCGAGCCCGAGCCGGAACCAACCAGGCGGCCCGTCGTGAACGTCGAACGCACCCCCCGGCCGCTGCCAACAGTGCCATGGCCGACGTTCACCATCCCGGACCTCACCATTCCAGACGTCTCGCAGTGGTCAGACGGCTGATCACACTGCCCGGGTGTGCCGTGTGTCGAGGTGCCTGTGGTACAGCGCCCGGGCCCACCCGAACAAGAACACGACCTCCCAGAGCGCGAGGAGCACCAGCGGCACCGTCGTTGCCTCTGGCGAGGCGACCACCAGCAGGGCGAGGGCTGCGAGCAACCCTGGGACGACCAGGACGCGGCGGAGCTTCAGCGCGACGATCCGCGCCCACACCTGGCGCCACGAGCAGCTGCGCACAAGATGGCGGAGCAGACCCGCGCAGGCCGCCGCACCGACCACCCACACGCCCAGTGCTACCTCCCGTCCTGTGTGCAGCCAGCCGACGTCGACCAGCAGGTTCATGGCGACCAGCGTCCAGCAGGTGACCGTCAGGGCCATGAGGCCGAGCACCGGCAGCGCCTCGATGACGCCCCCCACAGCAACTTGGTCGAGGGTGTCGCTCGCGTCGGTCCGGGTGGGATCGGCACGCAAGATCCCGGCGAACGAGGCGACAGCGGCGGTGGTGTGCGCATTGTCGAGGTTGACCATGCCCTGGATGTTCTTGATGACGGGGCAGGTCGGGTCGATGCGCAACCCTTGCCGCAGGGCCTGCTCGGTGCCGCGGTGGTCCCCAGAGGCGTGGTAGGCCCAGGCCATCATGGCGTGGCTGGTCGCGTTGTGCGGGTCGAGGCGCACGGCCTGCAACGCTGCGTCGAATGCGACGGCGCGCATGTGGGAGAAGGTGGCCGGGTCCAGGCATGCGGCGTTCGCGCTCATCAGCGCCAGTGTCCGGTGCGCCTCAGCGGCCTGGGGTGCGAGCTGGACCGCTCGTTGGGCGGCGTCAACGGCTGGCTGGAGGTGCGCCGCCGTCGGGTCGGGCGCGCCTGTCAGGGCGTTGGCGAGGACGATCCACGCAAAGTGGGCCTCGGGCAGGTGCTCGACCGCTTGTTGGCCGGTGCGCACCGCGTCGTCGTCGCCGCTGGCCGTCAACGCCTGGGCGAGGACGAGCAGGGCAGGGGCATAGGTGGGGTCCTGGCGCAGGCACTGGCGGGCAGTGGTCGCCGCGCGGTCCCACTGCTCGCGCTCGACGTACATGGTGGCCTGGTCCATGAGGTCGTCGACGCTCGGTTCCACGAGGGTGATGGTAGTCGCGGTGCCGGGACTGTCCCAGATCGCGCCAGGGGCACGACCGGCCGCCCAGGGCGCAGGTTCGGCACATGACCGCGGCTATCCTTGGCGCCATGGACGCCACCATCGATGCCCTGCGCAACGCTGTCGCTGCGCTCCCGCAGGACCTCGACCTGCGGCTCCACCTGGCCGAGGTCGAGCTGGGCGCCGGCCTGGTCGACGCTGCCATCGCCGATGTCTTAGCGGCGCTGGCGATCGACTCCGGCCATGCCCGGGCGCGTGAGCTCATGGCACAGGCGATCGCCGCCGCCCGTCCCGAGCCCGAGACCAGCGTGGCGGCTGGGGTTGCCGCGGCGCCTGGGCCCGCACGTGCGAACGGGGTTGACGCGCCCAACCCGGCGCCTGAGGCTGCCGCGGTGCCCGACCTGACGCCAGCGACCGGGGGTGAGGTGCCTGACCTGGCCCCCGCGGCTGGGGTTGGCGTGGTGCCTGACCCGGGCCCCGCTGACGCACCGGTTCCCGGCCAGGGCGCCGCAGGCTCCCAGTTCAACTGGTCGCAAGCCGAGGCCGACCTCGGGTCCGACGTCCCCCCGCCGTTCGTCAGCGTCTCGGCCGACGGCGACACCGGCGGCTCCGACGACCTCTACCTGGCAGAACGTCCCCGCACCACCCTGGCTGACGTCGGCGGGATGGCCGAGGTCAAGCAGCGGCTGACCGTGTCGTTCCTCGCGCCGCTGCGCAACCCCGAGCTGCGCAAGATGTACGGCAAGTCTCTGCGCGGTGGTCTGTTGATGTACGGCCCACCGGGCTGCGGCAAGACGTTCATCGCCCGGGCGGTCGCAGGTGAGCTGGGTGCGGCGTTCTTGTCCGTCGGGGTGACCGACGTGCTCAACCGCTGGTTGGGAGAGTCGGAGAACAACCTGCACCGGCTGTTCCAACAGGCTCGTCGTCTGGCGCCGTGCGTGGTGTTCCTCGACGAGCTGGACACGTTGGGGCACCGTCGCTCCAACGCCTCGGACTCCATGGTCTCGGTCGTCAACCAGCTGTTGACCGAGCTCGACGGCGTCGAGGACTCCAACGCAGGCGTGTTCGTCCTCGGCGCGACGAACCAGCCGTGGCAGGTCGACCCGGCCCTGCGGCGGCCTGGGCGTTTTGACCGCACGGTCGTCGTGCTGCCCCCGGACGAACCAGCCCGTCAGGCGGTCTTCCACCACCACCTGGCCGACCGTCCCGTCGCGGGCGTCGACCTGGCCCGGTTGGCCCGCATGACCGACGGGTGCACCGGCGCGGACATCGCCTTGATCTGCGAGTCGGCGACCGAGGCCGCCCTCATGGACTCGGTGCGCACCGGCGAGCCGCGCATGATCACGATGGCCGACCTGGAGAGAGCCGCCACCGCAACCCGCAGCTCGATCGGCGCGTGGCTGGAGACGGCCCGAAACATCGTCACCTACGGCGAGGACGACGGAACCTTCGCCGAGCTGCGCGCCTACCTGAAGAAGACCAAACGCCTGTAGCCTTCCCGCGAGATACGCCGGCTTGCCGTTGGCGTTCGCTCTGACTGCGGCCGGCGCGAACGTGCACCTGGCGAACCTCAGCTTCAGCTCTCTGGAAGCCCCCGAGTCCCGGATCGCCCTGGGCTGGCTGAGGTGAGGGCGACGACGTCCGCTGCAACGTGCGGTACAACACTGACGCAACGTGTGGTACGAAACCGTTGCACAGTGCGGTATTGTGGCGTTGTGCAGTATCGACGCCGCGTGGTAGACGCTCGTCTCGATGCCCTGCTGCAGGCCATGGGCGGGGTCGTCGTCGAGGGGCCGCGCGCCTGTGGCAAGACGTCCACCGGGCTGCAGCATGTGCGCAGCTCAGTGCGCCTGGACTCCTTGCCCCAGGCCGCCCAGCTGGTCGAGCTCGACCCTGGGTCGTTGCTGGCTGGCGAAACACCCCGCCTGGTTGATGAGTGGCAACTGGCGCCGAGCCTGTGGAACCTCATCCGGCACGAGATCGACGACCGCCAGGCCAAAGGCCAGTTCATCTTGTCGGGTTCGGCGACACCAGCCGACGACGTGCGCCGCCACTCCGGCGCTGGCCGCCTGGCCCGGTTGCCGATGCGCACCATGACGCTCAGCGAGTCGGGCCGGTCGTCCAACACCGTGTCGTGGCAGGCGTTGTCGGCCCCTGACGCCTTGATCGGTGTGCGCAGCCCGCTGAGCTATCGAGACCTGGCCGCTGAGGCGGTCCGGGGCGGCTGGCCAGCGCTGCTGGAGTCCGACCTGGCCGATGCGACGGATTTCAACGCGGCGTACCTCGACGACCTGTGCTCGTCGGACATCCCTACCGCCACCGGCGTGCGCCACGACCCGGTGCGGCTGCGCCGCCTGCTGGCCAGCCTGGCCCGCACGATCTCCGGCGAAGCCACCGCGAACGCCTTGGTCGCCGACGTGTCGGCTGACGTACCCATCGACCGCGACACCGTCGGCCGCTATCTTGACGCCCTGAACACCGTGTTCGCGTTCGACCCGCTGCCGGCTTGGAGCGTGGCGCTGCGGTCGCGGACCCGGCTGCGCACCCGGGCGAAGATCCACCTGGCCGACCCAGCCCTCGCATGCGCAGCGCTTGGCGCGAGCCCAGACCGCCTGGCCCGCGACCCGGAGTACTTCGGCCAGGTGTTCGAGGCGATGGCGATCCGTGACCTGCGGGTCTACGCCGAGGCGCAACGTGCCAGGGTCTACCACTACCGCGACGCGACCGGCCTGGAGATCGACGCCATCGTCGAACACCCCGACGGCACCTGGGCCGCCGCCGAGGTCAGGCTGGGCGCCTCAATGATCTCGGCCGCCGAACGCAACCTCCGACGCCTGCGCGACGAACGCATCGACACCGACCGCACCGGCCCCCCAACGTTCCTCGCCGTCATCACCGGCACCGAGTATGGCTACACCCTGCCCTCAGGCGTCCACATCGTGCCGCTCGCGACACTATGTCCCTGACCATCCCCGACGAGGCTGCGGAACGAGTCGCGAGCTGTGGCATGACCAGACCACCGGACACCTGCTGTACCTCGGCGGCACTGGCGCGTACACCCTGGACATGGACGGGCATGTCCTGGCCCATCGTGACGACATCACCGCCAACACCGTCCGGGACGCGCCCTCGGCCACCCCCAAGCACTACACCGCTGCTGGCTGGAGGCTCGCCTCCGAGCACGGCGTTCTCTACCGCCCAGACCCCAACTCTGACGCCATCTAGGAGACCCGTCCCACACAGCCGTGACGCGCGGAGGCCGGAACTCTCAGTGGAACGGCCGGCCACCAGATGCACCCGTGAAGGTCATGGTTTCCACAACCGGTCGATGGGCAGGGCGATGAGGCGGTCGTCGTAGCGGAACGAGCGTTCGCCGGTGTGGAAGAGGACGCCGAGGGTGAAGGCGTCGCCGAGGGCCGTGCGGAGCTTGGCGAGGCTGCGGAACGAGTCGCCTGAGGCTCGACGGCCGGCTTTGACCTCGAAGGCGACGACCTGGCCGTCGTCGCGTTCGACCACCAGGTCAACCTCGTCGCCGTCGAAGGTGCGCCAGTGGCCGACAGCCGCGATGCCATCCATCCAGCTGACCTCTTTGAGGATCTCACCGACGACGAACGTCTCGAGCAGGTGCCCAAGCTCGGTCAGGGCCGTCGGGTCGCGCTTGTCGAGCTTGGAGACCGTCAGGCGCAACAGCCGGGCTGCCACGCCGGAGTCCACGACGTGGACCTTGGGGCTCGCAGCGGTGCGCGCCGTCAGCCTCTTGCCCCACGCCGGGAGCAAGCGGACCAGGAAGACAGCCTCCAGCAGACGCACGTAGTCGCCGACGGTGCTGCCCTCGATTCCCATCGCCCCGGCGATCGTGGCTGCGTTGACGACCTGCGCGGTCTGGCCAGCCAGGCGCGTGAGCACTTGCGCCAGGGCGTTGGCGTGGCGGACCGCGCGTAGCTGGGTCACGTCCCGCTCCAGGGTGAGTCGGACGTAGTCGTCGAACCAGCGTGGGCGGGTCGTGTCGCTGCGGGCCAGCGCGAGCGGGAAACCACCAGCGACGACACGTGCGATGTATTCGGATCGCGGGGTGGTCGAAGGTGGGGCTTGCGCCCCCGACTCACCTTCGAAGAGCCGGGCGAGCAGGCCGGGCGAGCCTCCCAGCTCACACTGTGCAAGCGGGAAGACCTCCATCCGGTGCAGACGGCCCGTCAACGCCTCGGCCGCCCGGGGCAGCGCTTCGTGGCGCGCTGATCCTGTGAGCACGAAACGGCCTGGGACGGTCGGGGGACGGTTGAGCACCGTCTTGATGGCGCTGAGCACCTGCGGCGCTCGCTGGTACTCGTCGATGAGGACCGGCCCAGGGACGTCGACAAAGACCGACGGGTCGTCGCGCAACGCCTCCAGGGTGGCTGCGTCGTCAGCGTCGACCAGGCTTGCGCCGATCTCGGCCGCGATCTGCTTGAGCAACGTCGACTTGCCTACCGTCCGGGGTCCTTGGAGCAGCAGCACCGGCTCCTCGCGCAGCCGCTCGAGGGTTACTGCCAGCACCGAGCGAGTGACGAGCCCCGAGACTGTCGGGGTCGGAAAGGCTGTAGGAGAGGGGTCTACCTGGTCGTTCACATGCCCCACCCTACCATCAAGACCAGATTTCGAGGGGCGCCTGGGCCAGATCTCGATGGCGTTCTAGACCAGATTTCGAAGGGCTGAGCCGCTTCTCGGCGGGGCTCAGGTGGTCGAGGCACCAGCCTCGACCCTGCCGAACGCGGATACACCGAACGGACCGCCGTCGAGCACGGCCGGCTGCTGGCACACACCCGCCGCACCGGCCAGCCACGACCCCCGCGACCTCATCATCGCCTCCCAGGCCGCCGAGACCGGACGCACCATCTGCTCCCTCGACGCCCACGCCAAGTTCTCCGACCTCCCAGGCGTGGACGCCCTGACCCCGACTGCGCTGGGCTGAATCAACGCCGGCCGGTGCCGCCTTCTGGCACTCGGCGTCGATTGAGTTGGCCCAGGCACCAACCCCCGCCAACGCCGAGCGTCCTGAATCAGGAACGGCGTCGCGAGCGACACCACCACCACGGGAATCACCAGCAGGTTCGCCGCTCGCTGCTCGTCGCGCAACTGCCCCGTCAGTTGTCCACCGGAATGTCGATGATGCGGAAGCAATCTGCAGCCTCGACACTGACGGTGTCCGTCCCCGGATCAGGGAACACCACATCGTATGTGAAGACGCGTCCCAACGGCGAGCGGTTCGTCACGTGCGAATCCGCGAGAAAACTCACCGTCTCAAAGCCTCCCCAACTCGGAGTGTACTGGGCCGAAAAAACCATTCCTGCGTCAGTCAGCAGGTAGACGGGCCACGACCCAGAGAACCGCTCATTCATATTAAGATTTGGAATGTAGGGACCGTCGCCGAACCAGTGCAGAACCCCGTAGGCAGCACCGCTGTCCTCCGCGTCGTCCTTGACCAACGAGACAGCGAATGTGGCCACGAGGTACCCGTCGCGACGTACCACACCGTTGGCCGACACTCACCGTCATCGGAGGGTCGTCTCCGTACGCGTCGTTCTGGTACTCGACCGGGGCGTTGCCCGAGGAGACCGGGACCTGCGCCGCGGGAATCGCCGAACCCTCGAACCCAACCAGACGCTCAGCCGTGAACCGGATCTCCACCCGCCGGTTCGCCGCCCGCGCCTCTTCGCTCGTACCAGGCACGGCTGGCAGAGTCTTGCCCTTGCCCTCGGATACCACCGTGAAACCGCTGGGCAGGTCAAGGGCCTCGGCGACAGTCTGCGCACGTTTGACCGACAGCTCCATGTTGTACTCCGCCGAAGCCACGTCGTCGGTGTGACCTACGACGTGCACCTCACCGCCGGTGGCTGCCCCGTTGATCGCCGTCCTAGCCTCAGCCACGACCAGCGCAGCATCAGGGGTCAGGTCAAACTTGTCGGTGTCGAACAGCACGTCCGAGGCCAACGTCACCGTCTGGTCAGACCCCTGCCCCGACGCTGACACCCCCTCCACGTACGACCGGGTGTAGGTACGAAGCGGTACCGGACCCGGGAAGGTCACCTCACCGGACAGATCTAACGACTGCACCGAAGCAGTCGACGCACTTCCCTGAACGACAGGCACGCCGGGCACCAGCCCCGCCCCCGGCACGAACACATCGACCTTCTCAACGCCCGGCACCGCGAACATCGTCACCGTTGTCAACGACACCCGCGTCGATATACACGAACCCGGTCGCCGCCGGAGCACCCTCGGCGTCGTACCCAGCCGTCCACACCCGATCACCTGCAAGATCGACCAGACGAACCCCGCCAGCACCCTTGAAGTCAATGTCGGGCTCCAAAGAGATACCGAGAGTAAACATCTCACCCGCCGGATCAAAAGCAAAGTCGAGGGTGACCACCGCACGGTCGTCGACGGCCTCGATCGGTAGGACCGTCGTGGTGACCTCCCCGCCCGAATACCACGACTTCAACACCAGCGGATCCATAGCCCCCGGGCCCGGTGCAGAACTGTGAGAATCATGTGTTGCCTCCCCGACGCACCCGCCCAGCAACAATCCTGTGGCAACACAACTGACCAGAAAAGACAACGGTTTCACCGAAACATCCGAGCACCGATCGGAAGGTGAGCTCAGTTCCCGGCGGCCACGTTCGAGCGTTACGCCGCCGACGCGGCGCCCCCGGCCTGGCCGCTGGGACGCGAGATGCGACCGGAGACACCAGATGCGACGTCACAACGTCGCATCTGGTGTCTCCCGAGGGTGAAGCAACGCGCTGACCAGGCAGGACATAGGAACCGCGTCCATTGTCTTCGTGTCCGGCTCCGGACCGTGCCGTGCGGGCGAACGTCCACGGTCGCGAATGCACATCGCAGGGTCGCGAGTCGGGCCTCGTCAGCGACAACGGTGTGCATCGAGCGCCACGGTTCGCATCGAACGCCACGTGAAGAACCGTTGACCTCGCGTCGAACCGTGGCGCTCGATGCATACGCTCGGGGCGGACCCGACGACCTCCATAGAATCAGATAATCTGATATCATGGTTGCCATGCGGACCATGACAGCCACCAGCGCCTCGCGGGGGTTCTCTGAGCTCCTCGACTCCATCGAGCACGGCGAGACCGTGCGGATCACCCGTGGTGGCCGTCCCGTCGCAGAGCTGCGCCCGGTCCCGGCGACCACCGGGCGAGCACTGCGAGAGGCGTTGGCCCACGCGCCACGGCTCGACGAGACCATCGTCGCCGATATCGCCGCAGCGACCTCGCTGCTGACCGAGACGGACGACCCGTGGTACGCCGCCTGATCTTCGACACCACCACACTCATCGCGTTCGAACGCGGCACCTTCGACGTCACCCGGCTCGACGACGACGACCTGGCCATCGCAGCGATCACCGTCGCCGAGCTCCGCACCGGCATCGAGCTGGCAGACACCGCCGAACGCGCCGCCAACCGCGCACGGGTGCTCGCGACGATCACCTCAGCCGTAGCCGTCCTGGACTACACCGAACGGACCGCCGTCGAGCACGGTCGGCTGCTGGCACACACCCGCCGCACCGGCCAGCCCCTCGCCCCCCACGACCTCATCATCGCCTCCCACGCCGCCGAGACCCGACGCACCGTATGCTCCCTCGACGCCCACGCGAAGTTCTCCGACCTCCCAGGCGTCGACGCCCTGACCCCATGACTGCGCTGGGCTGAGCTGTGGAGCAGAACCCCCGGCCTGGCCGCTGGGACGCGAGATGCGACCGGAGACACCAGATGCGACGTTGTGACGTCGCACCTGGTGTCTCCGGTCGCATCTCGCGCTGGGCGATGGTCAGGCCCTGGTCACCGAACCAGTCCGCAGGTAGCTCGGCCTGCTCACAGCTGCCCACCAGACTGTCACGAAACATCACAGTAGAGCGTCTCGAAACATCATAATAGAACGTCGCGAAACGTCGTAGTAGGGGTAAGATCGCAGGGTGGAATACCAGCCACGCGTCATCGACACCCGGCTCGACGTGCTCATGTCTGGGCTGCCGGCCATCGCCCTGGAGGGGACAAAGGGGGTAGGCAAGACCGCCAGCGCGCAGCGCCGGGTCGCCACGACCCTTGCTCTGGACCTGATGCGGACCAGGAGCACCGTGGCTGCTGACCCGCAGGTGGTGCTGACCCAGCCGACCCCGCTGCTGATCGACGAGTGGCAGCTGGTGCCCGAGGTGTGGGACGTGGTCCGACGCGCCGTTGACCAGGACCGGACGCCTGGCCGGTTCCTCTTGGCCGGGTCGGCGCTGGCCCCCCGTGAGGCCCGGGTGCACTCAGGTGCTGGACGGATCGTCCGTGTGATGATGCGCCCGATGACCTTGCCCGAACGCGGGACCAGCACACCGACGGTGTCGTTGGAAGACCTGCTCAGCGGCACCAAGCCTGAGGTGTCCGGCAGGTGCGACCTGAGGCTGGCCGACTACGCCGAGGAGGTCGTCGCCTCGGGGCTGCCAGGGATCCGGCACGACCCTGCGCCCCTGCGGCCAGCCATGCTC
>WRCL01000021.1 GCA_009783975.1 Micrococcales bacterium | reverse complement strand
CGTTCGCGTTCGGGCGCCGTGCGGTGGTCTTGGACACCAATGTGCGCCGCGTCCTGGCCAGGGCGTTCGACGGCCAGGCGCTGCCTGCCCCCCACCTGGGCGCCGCCGAGCGGGCCGCCGCCGAGGCGCTGCTGCCCGATGACGAGCCGACCGCCGCACTGACCAGCGCCGCCCTCATGGAGCTCGGCGCCCTGGTGTGCACCGCCCGCACCCCCCGGTGCACCACCTGCCCGCTGGCCGCCACCTGCGCATGGCTGGCCGCAGACCGTCCACCAGACCCCTACGCGCAGCACCGCCGCCGTCAGCCCTGGCACGGCACCGACCGCCAGGCCCGCGGCCGTGTCATGGCCGCCCTGCGCCACGCCCGCGGTCCAGTCCCGCTCGTCGACCTCGTGTGGCCCGACCCGGCCCAGCTCGACCGCTGCGTCGTCGCCCTCGCCGCCGACGGCCTGCTCGTCCACGACAAGACCACCGCCACCGTCCGCCTGCCCTCGTCGTAGGTGCTGTCAGCCCCGCGACAGCGGGCAGCCGGCGCACGTCGGCAGCGACGCGGTGCACGAGGTGCATGTGGGGGTCCACACCAGGCCGACGCGTTGGGCGTGGTCGACCATCGCCTCGACGAGGCCGGGGTCCAGGCCCAGACGGGCGGCGACGGTCTGGGGGGTCGCACCGGTCGCGGTCTCGCGCAGGACGTCGGCCAGGCGGGGGCGGTTCACAGCCGTGCCCCGACCTGGAAGACGATGACGGCCAGGGTCCACGCCAGGGCCAAAGAGGCGACGACCGACCCGGTCGCGGCGCGCCAGCCGACCTGGCGCCCCAGCTCGGCGACGGTCGCCAGGCACGGGGTGTAGACCAGGACGAACACGCAGAACGCCAGGCCGGCGGCGGCACCGTGCCCGCCGGAGGTGCGCTCGAACGTCGCACGCAACCCGTCGGTCCACGGTTCGTCGTCGCTGCCGTAGGTCTGGGCCAACGACCCGGCGACGACCTCTTTGGCGACGATGCCGGTGACCAGCGCTGAGGCGGCACCACCGTCGGCGAACCCCGCCGGGCCGAACACCGCGGCGATGGCCTCGGTGGCCCGTCCGTGCACCGAGTCGGCGGTGGGGACGTCGCCGAAGTGGTGCCCACCGGTGACCGGGATCGCCATCGCCAGCCACATCAGGGCCAAGGTCACGATGATCACCTTCCCCGCGGCGGTGACCAGGGTCGCGGTGCGGCTCGTCGCCGAGGATGCCAAGGCCCCGAGCCGGGGCCGCTGGTAGGCCGGCAGGGCCATGACCAGCGGTTCGTGGCGCAGGTCGCGGAACCCGGTGTGGCGCAGCACGAACCCCACGGTGACCACGAGCACCGCCGACAGCACGTACATCGCCAAGACCACGAGCCCGGCGTAGGACGGGAAGAACACCGTCGCGAGCATGAGGTACACCACCAGCCGGGCGGTGCACGAGGTGAACGGCAGCAGCAGCGCGGTCAAGGCGCGCTGGCGGGCGCTGGGCAAGGTGCGCAACGAGGCCAGCGCCGACAGGTTGCACCCGAACCCGACGACGACCGGCAGCACTGCCCGCCCGTCCAGGCCCAGGTGGCGCATGGCACGGTCAGCGACGAACGAGGCCCGGGACAGGTAGCCGGAGTCTTCCAGCGCTCCGACGGCCAAGAACACCACAGCGATGAGGGGGACGAACGAGGCCACTGTTGCCACGCCGACGAGCAGCCCGTCGGTGACGAACCCGACGACCCACGCTGGCGCGCCGGCCGCGTCCAACCCCCGGGTGACCCACGCACCTGCCCAGTCCGCGACGATCCACCTCACCGCGTCCATCGCCGGTGCGGCCACGACGGTGACGAGCTGGAACACCGCCGCGAGCACGAGCAGGAACACCGGCACCCCGACCCACGGCCGCATCAACCACCCGTCGACCCTGTCTGAGCGCGACGGGCGCACAGGGGGGGTTGAGGCGACCTGGGTCTGGACGTCGGCGACCCAGGCGAACAACGCCTCGGCGTCGGCGAACCGGGGGTCCACCTGTGCCAGCGGGTGCTCGTGCACGGCGGCGTCGGCCGCGGGCGCGGCGTCCAGGTGCAGGTGTCTGGGGGCGACCAGGGCGTCGCTGACCGCGGCCGCCAGCTGGCCAACCCCGGCGCCCGTGCGCGGGTCGACCTCGACGACGTCGACCCCGAGCAGGTGCGCCAGCGCCTCGGTGTCGATGGTCACACCGCGCCCGGCGGCGATATCGCTCATCGTCACCGCGACGACGACCGGTGTGCCGGTGAGCCCGACCTGCCCAGCCAGGTACAACGACCGTGACAAGGCGGTGGCGTCGACGACGACGATGACGAGGTCCGCTGCGTCGTCGCCGGTCACTGCGTGCGTGGTGAGCTCTTCGCCAGGGGAGTGGGCCACAAGCGAGTACGCCCCGGGCAGGTCCAGCAGCTGCACCGCGGTGTCTTTCCAGGCCTGTGCGGCGACCTCGACCGTCGTGCCAGGGGCGTTGACGACGACCTGGTGCGCTCCGGTCAGGCAGTTGAACAGCGTGGACTTACCAGAGTTCGGGTTGCCGACCAGCGCGACGACCACGTCACGGTCAGGTGCTGGTTCGGCCGGATCGTCGCGGCGGATCTTGGCGGTCATCCGTGCCACGACGGGCAGGTCCTCGCCCCAGGAGAACTTCACGGCACTGGTGCCAGGTGCACACCGCGGCACGCGGCCACGTCCAGGGCGATCCGGTCAGCGCCGACGGCCACGACCCGGCCCCCGCCACGTGCGTGGTGCACGACGCGCACGACGGCCCCGACCCGCAGCCCCAGCTCGCTCATCCGCAGCGCGAGCGCAGGTTCGGCGTCCAGGGCGACGATCCGGGCCTCGTGCCCGGCGGGGAAGGTCGTGAGGTCCACGCAGCACCTGCTCGTTAGGGAAGCCTTACCTCACACGAGGATAGTCCTGTTCGTCAGCCCGCGAAACCCCGAACCCCGCCACACCACCCGTTCGGGCAGACACTGGGGACGGTTCCAATGTCTTGCCTGGTCAGACGCCCTTCGGGCTCGCCGATCAACACCCTGGTCATGTGCGCAGCCCGGGCACGCACATCGCTGCGTTGGCCTCCCTCGAAAGACCTCCGGCCGTCCAGCGGTCAGCCGCCTTGCGCTGCACGCACCTGCGACCACGCACATGACCAGGTTGTTGATCGGCGAGCCCTTACTCCGGGGTGTTGTAGCTGGAGATGAGGTGGTCTGCCATCCACAAGCTGTTCTGCTTGCGGGCAGCAGCGCCAGTGAACTGGTTGTCGTTGATCATGAGGTAGGCGGTGGTCGTCGTCGGACCGTCGTTCCACGTGACGTCCACGGCTTTCCACTGCCCGCCGACGTAGACCTTGTTCCAGGCATGTGGTGAGCTGCCGGCCAACAGCTCGCCAGACACGACGACCGTCGGCACCCCCGCGGCGTTGGCGAGCAGGAAGAACGCCTCCGCGTACGACTCGCACACCCCCAGCCCGTCGAGCAGCACACCTGCGGCGTTCCAGGCGTAGCGGTACTCGGGGGGGATGTCTTTGGCGTTCTCGGGAAGGGCCTCGAACATCTCGGCGGCTGCGTCGTCGTAGTGGGCGTGGTCGACGAGCCAGTTGTTCAAGGCGGTGACCTTCTGCACGTCGGACATCGACTCGTCGATGGTCTCGGCCAGCACCGACGTCACCGCCTCGAGCACCTGGCGCTGGAGCACGGTCTGCTCTGCGGCCGAGTACCCGTACACGATCAGGCACCCCTGCGTACCGCACTGGTAGGTGCGCACGTCCATGACGTAGGGGTTCTGAAGCACCGCTTCGAGCGCGGCTTCGATGGCCTGCGCGTCGGTCGAGAGCTTGTAGGCACGCAGGTCGATCATGTCTTCGTGCTTGATCATCTGCTGGCCCAGGTACTTCACGAGGTCTGACGAGCCGTACACCGGGTACGGCGAGCTGGGGTCCACCGCGACAGGCAGCGGTGGCGCGTTCTCAGAGTGCCGCGCCGCGTTCGGTGCCTGGTCCAGCGGGTACAGCCCGGCGAAGATGACACCGCTGAGGGCGAGCGTCGCGGTGCTCGCCGCGATCCCCGCCAGGGCCATCCCCCGGCCCGAGGCCCTGCCCGCAGTGACACGGCCCAGGGCGATGATCCCGACGACCAACCCCACCACCGACCCCACCCCGCCCAGCCATGCCACACCCATGACCAACGAGACCAGTGCCAAGGTGCTGCTGGGACGCCGGGCAGCCGACCCGACCCGAGGCCACGGCGGCTGCCACGTGCGTTTCTTGCGCGGCAGCTCCAGCGCTGGCAAAGGCGACTGCCATGACGTGGGCGGCGGACGTGTTGGTGCGCCCAGCCGGGGACGGGCCGGCGTCTGCGCTTCGGGGAAGCGTCGTTCGTCGTACAGGTCGTCGTATGGGCCGTCGTACGGGTCGTCGTACCCTCGCCGCGTGTCGTGGCGTGGTTCCACGTCTTGTTCCCACGGCGGAGTCTCCCACGCCGGGGCAACCACGGACGTGGGGGTGTGCCGGGGGACCCACTGGCTGCGTTGGGCCGCCGCGGTCTCGCGCGAGGTGTCCGGGGCAGGCCGGTCACGTGGCCAGTCAGCCGGTTGTGGTGGTGCGGGGTCGTCCTTGGTGAGCCGGAGGCCGGGGGCCGGTTGCGGCAATGTGGGGATCGCCCGCTGGACCGCCGGCGACGACCGCGGTGTGGTGAGCCGGACCGGGTTGCCTGCTGGGGGGACGTCGGGCGGGACCGGCCGTGCCGGGGCGCCGTTGTACGCCTGGGACGCGGCGGCTCTCGCGACGGCCGCGCCATCGCCGCCGGCGGCGTGCCGTGCACGAGGACGGTCGGCCTGCGTGTCGGTGGGCTCTGGTCCACGGTGCCGGGCTGCACGCGGCGCGTCACCACTGGGGGGCGGGGACGTGGGCCAGCTCACATATCGACAATAGACGACAGCGTCGTCCCAGGTGGGAGAACGCAGCCAGGCCACACTGTCTGGTCATCGGCGACGGCGCCTCGAACACGCCCTGCCAGCAGCGCCGTGACACCTGCGACCAGGCTACTCGGTGCCCTTGTAGGTCCCGGCCACGAGCGACCCGACGAGGTACACAGAGCTCGCGGTCTTCGGGTCGGCTCTCAGGACGCAGTACGCGGTCGTCTGGCCACGGGCGATCTGGACCGAGCTCGGGTACCAGGTGGCAACCTCTGAGTCGTCGTACAGCTTCGAGTCGCCCTGCACCTTGGGGGCGACGAAGTCTTTCCAGCACGCTCGCCCGTCGGCCACGGCCCTCGTGTCGTCCTGAGCGGGGTATGGCGAGGTGAGCTGGAAGGTGCCGACGAACTCCATCTGGTGCCGGCTGGTGCACGGGACCACACGGGCGTCGGTCAGGTCGAACGTCCGCGACAAGATGTCGTAGCACGTGCCCAAGGCGATGTGCTGGTCCAGCGTGAACGAACGTGGGATCGGGTCGCTCGTCGAGGTGGGGCTCGGGCTTGACGAGGTCGGGCTTGACGAGCGTGGGCTTGTCGAGCTCGGGCTCGACGAGGCGGCGGCGCCGGCCTCGCCGCTGCTCCCGCGGATCACGACCACCGCGGCGATCCCACCGCCGACGATGATCAGCGACCCGACGATGAGCCCGAGCAGCAGCGGCAGGCTGCTCTTCTTCGGTGGCGTCGACGGCCCGTACGCACCAGGGTTCGTCGGCCCGTACGGGTTTGTCGGTCCGTAGCCAGCCCCAGGGGTGTATGCGGCTGTGGGCTGGGCACCGTAGGCAGGTGCCGCGCCATACGTCGGGGCCGTCGGGGCGTATGGCGGTGGTGCTGCGTACGGCGGCGCCGGTGCAGCCGGGTACGCCGGCGCGGCCCCGTACGGGTCCGGACCGTACCCAGGTGGGATCACCGACCCGTCGGGCTGGACGCTCGGGTCGTAGGCCGGCGGCCCGTAGCCAGGTGTCGTGGGGTACCCAGGTCCGTACGCAGGGGTGCCGCCTTGTCCAGTGGGGTCGTACGGGTTCGCCGGAACGCTCATGTCCCGAACGTAGCGGACAAGGCGCTTGGTGATGAAGGTGTTCGGCCGGTGCTGACGCTATCGAGCGATGTCGATGACGACCGGGACGTGGTCTGACGGTCCGGCCCCTTTGCGTTCGGCGCGCACGATCCGCACGTCGGTCACCTGGTCGGTGAGCACCGCAGAGGTGTAGGCCAGGTCGATGCGCATCCCCTCGTCGCGTGCGAACCGCATCTGCTGGTAGTCCCAGAACGTGTACATGTGCTCGCCGGGCACGTGTTCTCGGGTGACCTCGGTGTACCCGGCCTCGACGAACGCAGCCAGGGCGTCACGTTCGGCTGCGGTGACGTGCGTGCGCCCGGCAAAAACCTCGGCGTCCCACACGTCGGTGTCCAACGGTGCGACATTCCAGTCCCCCACGAGCGCCACCGGACCGTCAGCCCACTGCGCGGCGGCGTCACGTAGCGCAGCCAACCAGGTGAGCTTGTAGGTGTAGTGCGGGTCGTCCAGCGCCCGGCCGTTGGGCACGTACAGGCTCCACACCCGCACCCCGGCGCACGTGACTGCTAGTGCCCGGGCCTCGACCACCGCTGGTGTGCCCCAGCTCGGCTGGCCGGCGAACCCCCGCTCGACCGCCTCGGCCCCGACCCGCGAGACGACCGCCACCCCGTTCCACTGGTCCAGCCCGTGGCTGACGACCCGGTACCCAGCGTCGATGAACGCGTCGCGGGGGAACGCCTCGTCGCTCACCTTTGTCTCTTGCATCGCGAGCACGTCGACCTGCTCACGGGCAAGGAAGTCCAGCACCCGGTCCAGCCGGGTGCGCACCGAGTTCACGTTCCACGTCGCCAAGCGCACCGGTCGAACCTACCCTGCCCCCAGGTCAGCCGCGTGGGACGACGCCGCAGACGGCGTGCGTCTTGTTCTGGGAGTGCCACAACCGTGGGATGTCCAGGTACTGTCTGGGGTGCTCGTGGAGGAAGGAGCACGCCGGTGATCGTCGCCGAACAGTTGTCCAAGTCCTACGGCCAGGTCAGGGCGGTGGACGGCGTGTCGTTCGTCGTCGAACCCGGCCGGGTCACGGGGTTCCTGGGTCCCAACGGGGCCGGGAAGTCCACGACGATGCGTATGGTCCTGGGCCTGGACCATCCCACATCGGGGCACGTGAGCGTCAACGGCCGCCCCTATGCCCAGCACCCGGCGCCGTTGACCCAGGTCGGGGCGTTGCTGGAGGCCAAGGCCGCGCACCCGGGGCGCACCGCCCGCGGGCACCTGCAGGTCGTGGCCGACACGCACGGGATCGGCAAGGCGCGGGTCGAGCAGGTCTTGGCCATGACCGGGCTGGAGTCGGTCGCGCACAAACGTGTCAAAGGGTTCTCGTTGGGGATGGGCCAGCGCCTGGGAATCGCCGCGGCGCTGCTGGGCGACCCGGGAACGTTGATCTTGGACGAACCGGTCAACGGCCTGGACCCTGAGGGGGTCAAGTGGGTGCGTGAGCTGACCCGCGGCCTGGCCGCTGAGGGGCGCACGGTGTTCTTGTCCAGCCACCTCATGGCTGAGGTCGCCCAGACCGCTGACCACGTCATCGTCATCGGTCGTGGCCGGATCCTGGCTGACGCGCCGATCGACGAGCTGCTCGCCGGGCAGGGCCAGCAGTCCTCGCGCCTGCGGGCCCCACGTGCCGCCGAGCTGGCAACCACGCTGCGCGCCAAGGGTTTTGTCGTGACGGTCACCGACGACGAGCACCTGGACGTCACCGCCTCGACCGCTGAGGTCGCCGAGACGGCCCTGGCTGCCGGGATCGCGGTGCACGAGCTTGCCCCGCTGCTGACGTCCCTGGAAGAGGCGTACCTCGCCCTGACCGCCGACGAGGTCGAGTACCGCTCGAGCCACGTCGACCACACCACCACGGAGGTGGACCGATGACCGCCACAGACGTCATCTCGACCGAACCGCCCCACGAGATCCGCGTCACCTTCTCCCGGGTGCTGGTCTCCGAGTGGCGCAAGATGGTCACCTTGCGTTCGACCTGGTGGACCATCGGCATCGGCATCGCGCTCCATGCGGGGGTCGGCCTGCTCATGGCGGTCTACACCCGGGCCAGAGGCAGCAGCGAGTCCCCCGCCGAGACGGTCAACTGGGCGATCGGTGCGACCCAGCTCACCCAGCTGGCGGTGATCGTGCTCGCGGTGATGTTCATCACCTCCGAGTACGCCACCGGCCAGATCCGGATCTCGGCGACCGCCGTGCCCACCCGGCTGCCGATCCTCGCGGCCAAGACCCTGGTGCTCGCCGGCGTCGTGCTCGTCATGGGGATCGTCGCGACCGTGCTGAGCCTGGCAACGGCGCTGGCGGTCGCAGGCAACAAGGTCGCGTTCGGGCTTCCTGGTCCCGAGACTGCCCGGCTGCTGGTCGCCGCCCCGCTGTACCTCGTGGGGATCGCGGTGCTCAGCTTCGCCATCGGGGCCCTCATCCGCAGCACCGGCGGGACCATCGCCACGATGATGGCCTTGCTGCTCGTCGTCGAGCAGATGCTCTTCGCGATCCCGTTCCACCTGACCAAGATCATCGCCCCGTGGCTTCCCGGCAACGCCGGATCGCTGATCCTGTGTGACCACGAGCAGCTGGACATGCTCCGCGACATGGTCGACCCTGGCGTCTACCTCGGCCCGTGGTGGGGCTACGTCGTCCTGCTGGGCTGGGGTGTGCTGTTCCTGGCCCTCGCAGGCCTGCGCCTGCGCGCCCGCGACATCTGACCCGGTGTCCACTGGTGGCACACTGGTCGCGTGCAGCCCGACGACGTCACACACGACGAGGCGTGGTTCGAGGCGTTGATGACCACCCACGCCCCGGCGGTGCAACGGTTCTTCGCCCGGCGCACCGACCGCTGTGACGTGGAGGACCTCACAGCCGACGTCCTGGTCACAGCCTGGCGCCGTCGTGACGACGTGCCCGACGAGGCGGTGCTGGCGTGGCTGTACCGCACGGCGGGGTTCGTCCTGGCCAACCACCGGCGCAAAGGGCGGCCCATACCGGTCGACGACCTGCCGGAGGTCGCCGACCTCGACGACCCAGCGTGGCACGCGGTCCGCGACGACGACCTGCGCCGCGCCCTGGCGGCGCTGCGCCCCCGCGACCGGCAGATCTTGTTGCTCAACGCCTGGGAGGGGCTCGTCGGCGCCGAGCTCGCCGCGGTGCTGGCAGTGACCCGGACCAGTGCCGACTCAGCCCTGTCACGCGCCCGGGCGCGACTGAGAGCAGCGTGGCCGACATGACCCAGACGCAGGTAGTCCCGTCCCCGGCCGCAAGCCGTCGTGCTGTGGGGACACAGGCAGTGTGGACAGCAAGGAGGTGACGATGACCAGACCCGACGACGAGCAGATCGCCAGCCGCCTGCGGGCGGCCGACCCCGCTGCCGAGATGTCCACCGACCTGGACGCTGTGCGCGCCGCCGTCGCGGCGCGGCTCGCCGGGGAACCGGGCACGGTCGTTCCTGCTGTTCTCCTCGACGATCCGCAGCGTGCAGGTGTCGCGCTCCCACCCGAGCACGTCCTCACGCACGGCCCTGCCCATCGCCCCGCACCTGAGGTGCAGATGGCGACCGTCGTGCCGCTGCGCCGGCGCCGGGTCCGGTGGGTCGCCGCGGCCGCAGCAGCGCTCGTCGTCGTCGCCGGTGGTGGGTATGTGGTCTCGACGCTGGCTGACCGGACCGAGAACCGCACAGACGCCGGGGCCGCGACCCCCACCGTCGATCCCGACAATGAGGTCTGGGACGACGACTGGGACGAGTACGCGCCCAACGCCCAGGAGGCTGCCCCGGACGGCTTCTCGGGCTCAGGTCCGGTGCGCCACGTCGGGGTTGGTCTGTCGCAGACCGGGGGGACTGGCACGGTGTACCAGGTCGGCCCCGCCGACGTGGACGCCGCCCGGCTGGCCCGGGCCTGGGACGTGCCTGGACCAGTGCGCGTCGATGGTGCTGGCCGGTGGGTCGCCGCAGGCGGGACCCGCACGTTGCGGGTGACGCCGATCGACGGCCTGGTCCGCGTCGAGCTCACCGACACTGCCGTCACCGCCACGTCCGCCGACGTTGCCGCGGCACGCCGAGCCCTCCAGGCCGCAGGTGTTGACCTGCGTGACTTCCAGACCACGACGTCCGGCGCTGTGGTGCACCTGCGCCAGATGGTCGGCGGCCAGCCCACGACGCTTGGGTGGCAGGTCGAGGCAGGTGCGGACGGCCCTCGGCGTATCGTCGGGACCATTGGTGGTGCGATCACCCCCCTGGGCCAGTACGCCCTGGTCAGCCCAGCCGACGCTGTCACCCGCCTGGACAGCACGGCGTTCCGCGGGTGGTCGGCGACGATGCCGCACGGCCAGACCACCATCACCGGTGCCACCGGCGACGGTGCCCCACCGGCCGCCGCGCCGGGCCCCCCCGTCCCCGGGGACCGGCTCCCGTGGCTGGTGACCACGGTGCAGATCACCAGCGCCCGTCTGGGCCTGGCCCTGGACACCTCGTCCGGGACGGCCCTGCTCGTGCCCGCCTACGCCCTGACCTCGGTGGACAGCACCGCCCTGGTTCCCGCCCTGGCCGACGCGGCCCTCGCCCGGCAGTAAGGGCTCGCCGATCAATGACCAGGTTGTTCATCGGCGAGCCCTCACCGCACAGCCGTGCGTCGCGCGCACAGGTCGTTCGTGCGACCGTGGTCACGTAACCTGGTTCGTCGTGACATCGGTGCAGGTACGTGCGGCGCTGCCCCGCGACGTCCCCGGGATCGCCGCGCTCGTCGAACCATACGCGGCGCAGCGGATCGTCCTGGCCAAGCACATGGTCGGGTACTACGAGGCGGTGCAAGAGTTCCTCGTGGCCGCTGACGGTGACCAGGTCGTCGGCTGCGGTGCCCTGCACGTGATGTGGTCGGACCTGGCCGAGGTGCGCACCCTTGCCGTCGCCCCCCGCTACCACGGCACCGGGCTGGGCCACCAGATGCTCGCCGCGCTGGTGGACCGGGCCCGCGCGCTGGGCCTGGCCCGGGTGTTCTGCCTGACCTTCGAGGTGGAGTTCTTCTCCCGGCACGGTTTCGTCCCCATCGAAGGCACGATCGTCGCCCCCGAGGTCTACGACGAGATGCTGCTCTCCCACGACGACGGTGTCGCCGAGTTCCTCGACCTCGCCCGCGTCAAACCCAACACCTTGGGCAACACCCGGATGCTGCTCACCCTCTGACGGCCGAGGCTGGGGTGGCAGGATCGACCTATGGTGCACCAGTACGTCCTTGCGGTCGACCAGGGCACGACGAGCACCCGGGCGATGGTCTTCGACCACGACGGGTCGGTCGTCGCCATGGGGCAGACCGAGCTCACGCAGCACTTCCCGCGGCCGGGGTGGGTCGAGCACGACCCGGGCGAGATCTGGGCCGCCGTCCGCGAGGTCGTGGGTGTCGCGTTGGCCCGGGCAAGCCTGACGCACCTGGACATCGCGGCGGTCGGCATCACCAACCAGCGTGAGACCACCGTCGTGTGGGACACGACCACAGGCGAACCTGTGCACCCGGCGATCGTCTGGCAGGACGTGCGCACCGGACCGGTCGTGCAGGCCCTGGGAGCCTGCGGCGGCCCAGACCGGTACCGCGACCGCGTCGGCCTGCCCCTGGCCACATATTTCGCCGGGCCCAAGATCGCCTGGATCCTCGACAACGTCCCCGGGGCCCGCGCCGCCGCGCAGGCAGGACGCCTGGCCTTCGGCACGGTCGACACCTGGCTGCTGTGGAACCTCACCGGCGGCACGTGCGGCGGGGTCCACATCACCGATGTCACCAACGCCTCGCGCACCATGCTCATGGACCTGCGGACCCTGGACTGGGACGCTGACATCGCCGCCGAGATGGGTGTGCCCATGTCGATGCTGCCCCGGATCTGCTCGTCGTCGCAGGTCTACGGCCACTGCGCCGGGGGCCTGCTCGACGGAGTGCCCATCGCCGCGGACCTCGGCGACCAGCAAGCGGCGATGTTCGGCCAGGCGTGCTTCGAGGTCGGGCAGGCCAAGAGCACCTACGGCACCGGAAGCTTCATGCTGCTCAACACCGGCCCCACCCCCGTGCCGTCGCACCACGGGCTGGTCACCACCGTGTGCTACCAGATCGGCGACGAGCCGGCGGCCTACGCCCTGGAAGGTTCGGTCG